>CAZAEO010000047.1:0-15339 GCA_964484285.1 uncultured Coxiellaceae bacterium
TACATCGTCCCGATGCAGTAAATGGGTGGTCAGGGGCCAGATGCGGGATAGAGAATAAGTAGAGTAAAAAATGCAAATTACACAACAAGAAATTGAAATAATGAAATTTTTGAATGAGTGTGGTTTTTGTGCGATGCAACAGGTAGGAAGGCAATTTAATTTGAAAAAAACACGTACGTATAGGCTGCTAAAACGATTAAGAAATATAGGGCTCGTGAAATACAAGCGCGTGATGTATGAGAGCCCTGGGGTGTATTTTTTAAGTGCGAAGGGATCAGAGTATTCTGATTTGCCACCGATAGATAAGGTCTCAGCCGGCCGTTTTGAACATCAGATGAAGGTGAATGATGTTTTTATTCAATTGACAAAACAATATCCAGAAGCGCACTGGATCAGTGAAAGGCGATTAATGCGTGATAAGTATCAAAATGGGTTGGGAAAGAAAGGGCATCTATGCGATGGCATTTTAGTTTTTGATGAAATGAAGTACATTGCTATTGAAGTGGAACTTAATTCCAAAGCGCACAATCGAGTTGAAAAAATTGTGAAAGGATATATTACGCAATTTAAGTTTCATGAAGTTTGGTATTTTTGTGCACCGAATGTCCTATCCATGATGACTGCTTTAGCAGGACGATTTCCGTTTATCAAAATTTACAATTTAAACGAGTTTTTATCATGCTAAGTGACAGATTAGATCATTATATTGAAAGCCATCCCAAGGAAAGTCTGAAGCTATTGACGATAGGATTGGTTCTGATTTGGCAAACAGTGCCGGCTATTCTGGGTCTCGTTTGTTATTTTTTATTCAAAAAGTATAAAATCAAATATTTTGTCAGTTTTATCAGTGGAGGAATCCTCCTTCTGGCGGAAATTTTTTTTCTGAAAGTCAATTTTATTTCCTATTTGCAGATGGGTTTTCACCAGAATGTTAATTTTTGGAAATGTATTTTTGGAATGGGTGCGTTTCATTACGCAGTTTGGCTCGATTTTGCAGGCATTCCTTTTTTGTTGGCAGGATTATTAGATATTATCGATTACCTACCAGAAAGCCCACATAAAAAAACCATGAAGGAATTGCAGCATGGATTGGAAATAAACTCAAAAGAATTATGCAATAAAAAAGTAGATGCGGCTTTAAAGAAATTGTGCGATGAGCAGTACGATGGTGTTCTTTTAGGTGTTTCTAAATATACGGGAAAACCACTCATCATTCCTGATAAAGACATCAACCAAGTCGTGTTAGTGTTGGGGACAACCGGTGCAGGTAAGACCATTACGCTCAGACGATTTTACAAGCGCGCCATCCTGAAAAATTATCCGCTTATTATTGTGGATGGCAAACCGGATATAGGAAACATTGAATGGGCCAGAAGACTTGCTGAACAATACGATCGTCAATTTATTGGATTTAACTGTGGAAATTATTTGCCTTATGATCCGTTAGCTAATGGCGGCTTCACTGAACTCAAAGACAAAATCATTAGCTTAAAAGATGAATGGTCGAGCGATTATTATCGTTCCATTGCAGAAGATTATTTGCAAACCACCTTGGAAGTATTATTAAAATCCCAGAAAGAGTTTGATTTACGTAAAGTGGTTGAATGCTTGAATTATGAAAATCTAGGATTGCTTGTTAGAGAAATAAAAGATGCGGAATTAGAGAAAAAAGTAAATAGCTTAGAACATTATAATCGGCAAGATATCACAGGACTGCAAGCGCATTTAAATATTTTAATTCATTCCGAGTTAGGACAATTTTTTGAGAAAAACGCTACGACTTTTACATTGCCTGAAGCCATTCAACAAAATGCGGTTGTTTATTTTGCTTTACCGGCACTGCGTTTTCCTAGCTTTTCAAAAGTATTAGGTAAATTGGTTATTAATGATCTTAAGGCTGTGATTGATAGCAATTCTAACAATAAAAAAATACTTACCATATTTGATGAATTTTCTGTATTTGCAGGCGAGCAAGTATTAAATCTCGTTAATATGGGACGAGAAAAAGGTGTACACGCGATTTTTGGAACGCAAGGATTGGCAGATTTAGATAGGGTGGATGTTAACTTTAAAAATCAAGTGATGAATTGCGTCAACACGCTTATCTGCCATCGCTTGAATGATCAAGTCAGTGCTGAAACCGTCGCGCGCTGGATTGGAACAAAAGATGCATTTACGGTCACTGCGCAACTTGATATGAAGCAACACGATGCGGCGATGGGCAGCGTGCGATTGAACAAACAATTTATTATTCATCCCGATGCGGTTAAGCAGGAATTGCAAGTTGGAGAAATTTTTTATATTACGAAAGTGAATAAGTTTTGGTGGGAAAAGGCGAAAATAAAATTTAACTAAGGTTGTTAAAAATTATAGCAATTTAATTGACGACATGCCCTAATAAAAAACTCATAAAGTAATTACTATTTTAAATTAACTCATCAATAAGGTTTAAAGCGAGACTTGTTTGATAACGTAGGATTGGGATGATTGGCGTAATAAAGTTCAAAACGTCCTTTTACATGTTCGGTATATACAGGATCCATTTTAGCGTTAAAGCGATATTGTTGAAATGCTAAAGGTGTCATGATGCGTTTAGCCCATGGGTCAGCAATAATGCAATTTTCACCCCAACTCGTTGGATTTTGTAGGTTACTTTTTCTATTTCTGCCAACAACAGCAAACATATGAGAATCAGTCATAAGAAGTTCAAGTGAAGTATCGAGATATAATGCTTTTGATAGCTCAAAGAATAAATAGCTCAGCTCATTGCAGTTACCGCGCTGAATTTCAATTGTTTTTTCTGCAATTAATTGAAACTGTAATTCAGTCGTCAATTTCTTGGAATCTAAGCTGTCAAAAAGTTGATCTAATTCTTTTCTGGCTTGTCCAAGTATTTCATCGCCGTCTGTTTCATCTTTTATCTCAGTGAGGATATCTCCAGATTGATGAGAGACATTAGTAGGCTTGATTTTTAGTTCATCATAAATGCAATGAATAACTTGTGCAGCGATATTGGCTAAGTTTCTCTGTCCTTGCTTGAAATCGCCTATTAGGGATGTTGGCATGGTTTCTCTATAAATATGCTGAATAATTATTATTATAGACTGTTTCTTATGAGTAATGATCTTATTGATTGTACATATGTCGATTTGCGCATGTCTAACATATTGATTATTTTATTATTTCTTACAAAATATCCTGTGTAAATATGAGAGGTTATACTTAAGTAAACAGGCAATTTTATTTTATAAGACGAGGAAGTGATAATGCTAATATCCCGAAAAAAATTGGCGAGTTTTACTGAATTTAAAGTAAAAGTAGATCCTAATAAAAAAATTGGCTTCAGTGAAAAAGAAATTAATATTATTCTCACAGAAGATATTGAGCCTCAGAAGCTTCCTTATGCTGAAATATATACGCCAAGCAAACTGAATCAAATAGGAGCAGTGAGGCATAACAATTGTATCATCGTGGCTCGAGGAGATAAGCGTTCTCCTAAAGAAGTGATTGGAATGGGAGGATTCCACCCTCAATTTACAAATCCAGAAAGTAAATCGAAAGAAGGAGAGGAGATTCTTGACATAGCATCTCATCGGGTAACCGCGCAAGGTTCCGGAGTGGTTTCATACACTTCTGATATGAATGTTGCTAAAGATTTTGGTCTCAATATTAATCAAGATGGCTATGTGTATCTTGCTAAAGTAACAGGAGCCATTACAGATGCGGCGCGTCAATTAATTGCTGAAAAAGAATATAGTGTACCAGGAGGTACAGATGCAGAGGATATAGTAGCTTTTAGAAAAGTTGATTCTGCTATTCCTGACATTGAAGATATTGATTCAAATGATTCTATCGATGAAATTTATGGGCCTGATTTTGGAGGAACATCTATTTTTATTAGTAATGATTTTATAGAAAAATATCCCCATGTAGTAGATAAAATTATAGATATTTATTTGCAGGATAATGAAGTTTGTCTTGATAGAGTTCCAGTAATAAAGAATCACTCGATTAATTTATCACAGGCCGCGGAAGAGAAAGAACAAAAATCAATGGAGGTGGAACAAGCAAAAGCAGGTGTTCGTTCAAGTTCAGCAAATGATTCATTTTTCGGAAAAAAACAAACGCATCAAAGTTCATCTAGCAATGCGTCATGCCAATCAAAAAAGAAGTTTGGTAGTTAGATGTTAGAGAAACGAAAAAACCCTTGTTTGTTGTAAGACCTTACAGTACATTCTGTTACACTTATTTTGCACTCCATACGCACTCCAAGTTTTTTCTTATCGAGGATAATGTCCGTGCAACCATTGCCAGTACTAGCTCCTCGGACTAGGCTCGACCAGCGTCCCATTTGTTTTGTGTTTACAGAAAGTTATCCTGATACATTAAACTTGCACTTCATTCTCACTTCAGAATCTTGTTTGATTTTAAAATAACTTATTAACCTATTGATTTTACTAATCGGGGTGACAAGATTCGAACTTGCGGCCCCTGCCTCCCGAAGGCAGTGCTCTACCAGGCTGAGCTACACCCCGTTCATTTTTCGCGCGCGGGCGGATAACGCGCTAATATTTTCTTGCAACAACAAATTCCGCAAGATCTTGCAACGCCTTGCGATAGGGCGATTCGGGAATATGAGTTAAGCTATTAATAGCTTCCTGTATATGCAATTTTGCAGCATTTGCAGTGTACTCGATGGCACCGGTGGATTCAATAATTGTCAGAATAGAATCGAGTTTTTTTGTGGATCCTGTTTTGATTGCATTGCGTATCAATTTTACTTCCGCAGGTTTACCGTAACGCAACGCATAAATCAAGGGCAGAGTGGGTTTGCCTTCTGCCAAGTCATCACCCATGTTTTTCCCCATTTCATCAGCGGAAGAACAGTAATCCAGTGCATCATCAATCAGTTGATAAGCAGTCCCAAGAGATATGCCATAATGTTGCATAGCAGCCATTTGTGGTGGGCGATAGTTACAAAGCGCGGCACCAATTTGGGAAGCGACTTCAAATAATTTAGCAGTCTTACGTTGAATGATATTGTAGTAGGATTGTTCTGTTGCATCAGGATCGTGACGGTTAATGAGTTGCAGGACTTCACCTTCCGCAATGAGATTGGTTGCATTAGCAAAAATATTCATGATTTCCAAATTTTGTAATTTCACAATTAATTGGAAAGCACGTGAGTAGAGAAAATCTCCAACTAATACACTCGATTCATTGCCCCAAATATGATTGGCCGTTTGATTCCCACGGCGTAGTGCAGAGCTATCTACTACATCATCATGTAATAATGTCGCTGTATGAATGAGCTCAATTGCTGCTGCGAGCTCAATATGTTGCTGTTTTTGATGATCAAATGCACGTGCGGTTAATAGTACCAGCAAAGGGCGAATACGTTTTCCACCACTTTTTAAAATGTATTCAACCAGCTGGTTTATCAGCGGAATATCAGATAATAGCTCGGTACAGATAAATTTATCTGTTGCTATAAGGTCATCTTGTACGAATGAACGTATGAGTTCCAGGGACATAGGTGAATTGATTCTCTTATTTAGTGTTGCAAGCTGGAATGCTAGTAGCCAAGTTGATAGTATGTCAAGTTATCCCTTTAGTTAAAAACGTTTATTCAAAGGCTAGGTCAAATTTACCCTTGCGCTTTCCTATACCCATGTCCTATAATCGCGCTCATTATTTGAAGGATGAAAAGTGGGAGTAAATGACATGTATGCAGTAATTATCAGTGGTGGCCAGCAATTTCGGGTGACAGAAGGACAAACCCTGAAAGTTGCCAAACTGACTGCTGAAGTAGGTACAGTTGTTGATTTTGATAAAGTACTCATGGTTGTAAATGGCGATGATTTTAAAGTAGGTAAGCCTTATTTATCAAATAATAAGGTTACTGCTTCTATTCTGTCCCACGGGCGTCATAAAAAGATTCATATTGTAAAATTTCGACGCCGTAAGCATCATCGTAAACAGATGGGCCATAGACAAGATTATACTGAAATTAAAATTACGCAGATTGCATAAGTTTTTAGAGAGGATTCGCAGCAATGGCACATAAAAAAGCAGGTGGTAGTACTCGGAACGGTCGAGATTCTAATCCTAAGTATCTTGGGGTAAAACGTTACGGTGGTCAGCTAGTCAATGCAGGAACGATTATTGTTCGCCAACGGGGAACCCAATTTCATCCGGGTCGTTATGTGGGGATGGGTAGAGATCATACTTTATATGCATTAGTACCAGGTAAAGTTGTGTTTGGTATTAAAGGCCGTTTAAAGAAACGCTGTGTTAGTATTTTGCCGCTCGAAACTGAAACTGCAGCATAATAAAGATCAATATTAATTAATGTGAAAAGCCTCGTGAAAACGAGGCTTTTTTTTATATGAAATTTATTGATGAAGCAAAAATTAGAGTAAGCGCAGGCAACGGTGGTAATGGCTGCTGTAGCTTTTTACGGCTTAAATTTATGCCTGAAGGAGGCCCTGATGGTGGAGATGGCGGTAATGGGGGCAGTATCTTTCTGATAGCCGACGAAGGCATTAATACGTTAGTTGATTATCGATATACACGCTTGTTTCAAGCAGAAAGTGGCCAGAAAGGACGGGGGAGAAATTGTTCGGGAAAAGCGGGTCAAGATTTAACGTTACGGGTACCTGTCGGTACGGTTGTTTATGATCAAGATACGGATGAATTAATTGCCGATTTGATACAGCATGCTCAACAGACATGTGTTGCGAAAGGTGGGGCACATGGGGTAGGGAATGCGCGTTTCAAAAGTAGTGTTAATCGTTCCCCTCGGCGCACTATTCCAGGGCAACTAGGCGAAAATCGTAATTTACGGTTAGAGCTTAAAGTATTGGCTGATGTTGGCTTAGTCGGCATGCCTAATGCAGGAAAATCCACCTTAATTCATGCGATTTCTGCTGCTCGTCCTAAGATTGCGGACTATCCTTTTACGACGCTCTATCCTAATTTGGGAGTGGTGCGCGTTGGGCAACATCGCAGTTTTGTCGTCGCAGATATCCCTGGATTGGTAAAAGGTGCTGCTTCGGGTGCTGGTTTAGGCATTCGTTTTTTAAAGCATGTGATGCGTACGCGCTTATTATTTCATCTTGTGGATGTGGTACCCGCAGACGGAGCAGATCCAGTTGAAATCGTGCAGGCTATTAGCGATGAATTGCAAAAATTTAATCCCGAATTATTCGCGAAAGAGCGTTGGCTTGTGTTGAATAAGATTGATTTATTGCCTGCAGATGAAGTTAATGCATATTGTGATGATATTGTCAAACGTCTGCAATGGGATGGGAAAGTATTTAGAATTTCAGGCTTAAGTCATAAGGGTACAGAAACATTGACTCAAGAAGCCATGCGGTATTTAGAGCATAATTCGATCAACCATCCTGAAGACAAAGAAGATTCTTCGCTGCGCTCAGAATGACTTTTTTTCTTTATATAGATTAAATTATTTTCATTTTCTTCGATAAAATCTTTTTCTTTTTATTTCTGTCGGGTTTCTTTTTATGTTCAATGAGTTAGTTCAAATTTTATACGTGAAAAAATAAAATATTTAATAAAATTCAATAAGTTACAAAAAAAATGCTTCTCACCACGAGCGTATAATAAAAGGTAAATAGATAGAAGGAGGGGAGCTATGTATATACATCGACAATGGCAAAACTACTTCTTATTAGTATGCGGTGTGTTCTTATTAAGTAGTTGCGTTAATCGAAGTATTCAGTCGCAACCTTCACCAGCAGAGTTAGCTTCTGCTAATCTTCCGTTATATCATGGCCAAGCTCCTTATTCTTCTTCCTATGATGAATCAAGATATCTATCTCGCATGCCTCAAAGCGTTAATTTTGGCAAAGAAAGGGTTATTCTGATTGACCCGAAAGCATATGCTTGGGGTGCTTATGATACTGATGGGCAGTTAGTTCGGGCTGGAATTGCCACATCAGGCGCCGATTTTTGTGAAGATGAAGGTCGTCCTTGCCGTACTTCAGCTGGAACATTTCGGATTTTTTCTCTGGGCGATGAAACCTGTGTTTCAAAGAAATATCCTCTGGGCGAAGGCGGATCTTTAATGCCTTATTGCATGTTTTTTAATGGAGGGCAATCACTGCATGGTTCACCAGATCCAATGTTAGTGGAAAACAATGTTAGCCACGGGTGTGTACGCTTGAGGATTCCGGATGCAGCATGGATAAGATATGATTTTGCCCGTATGGGTACCAAAGTCATTGTGTTGCCGTATTAATAAGTAAGACACAGTCATGCCAGTTTTTGCTGGCATGACAAGCTTAAAAATAGTTATTCTGCAGTTTTTGCTGCTTTAGAACGAGTCGATTTGCTTTTTGTGCTTTTCGCAGCAACCGCACCTTCCGTCATTTTTTTAACGCTAGCAGTTAAGCGGCTTTTGTGACGTGCAGCTTTATTTTTATGAATAAGGCCTTTATTTGCCATGCGATCAATCACAGGTTGTGCTGCTTTTAAGGATTCTTCAGCAAGTTTTTTATCGCCTGCAGCAACTGCAGCAAGGACTTTTTTGATGTAAGTGCGCACCATCGAACGTAAACTTGCATTATGTTGACGATGTTTTTCCGCCTGACGAGCACGTTTTTTTGCGGACTTGATGTTAGCCAAGATGTCCCTCCAAAATTTCAATCGATAAACTAAAGGCGCTAATATTGCCTTCTTCTATTGAACTTGTCAATTTCATGATAGGATAACCCTCATTTGAAGATAATGAATTGCGCATGAGCAAACATCTTTTTAAATCGACCTCTGTTGTTGCTAGTATGACGATGATATCCCGCGTATTAGGTTTTCTGCGGGACATGGTAACAGCACAGCTATTTGGCGCATCCGCTGCATTTGATGCTTTTTCTGTGGCATTTAGAATTCCTAATTTAATGCGTCGCTTATTTGCGGAAGGTTCGTTTTCCCAGGCATTTGTGCCAGTGTTATCGGAATATCAAAAATCGAGATCGCATGAGGATATTAAATGTTTTATTGATGCCATTACCGGCACGTTAGGTTTTGTATTGTTGTGCGTTACTATTGCGGGTGTGATACTCGCACCGTGGATTATTCGCCTCTTTGCCCCTGGGTTTGAAACAGATGGGCCGCGTTTTGAATTAGCTGTTACGATGTTACGGATTACGTTTCCTTACTTATTATTGATTTCACTGACGGCTTTTGCTGGTGCCATTTTAAATACGTATAGTCGATTTTGGGTGGCGGCATTTACACCGGTATTTTTAAATATTTGTATGATTATTGCCGCATTTTACCTTGCGCCTCATCTCCAACATCCTGTTGTAGGCTTGGCATGGGGGGTGTTAATTGCAGGTATGGTGCAGCTTGGTTTTCAGTGGCCTTTTTTAAAACGATTAAAATTATTGCCTCGTCCTGTGGTGCGCTTTCATGATGCAGGTGTGATGCGTGTGTTAAAATTGATGGTGCCTGCTTTATTTGGTGTGTCAGTATCACAAATTAATTTAATGCTGGATACTTTGTTTGCTTCTTTATTGGTTGTGGGTAGTGTTTCTTGGTTATATTATTCGGATCGCTTAATGGAATTTCCGTTAGGCGTCATTGGGGTTGCAATTTCTACCGTTATTTTGCCGCATTTATCGCGTCATCACGCATCACAATCACGAGAAGATTTTTCACAGACATTAGATTGGGCATTGCGTTGTGTGCTGTTAGCTGGATTGCCTGCGGCAGTGGTGTTTGCGGTGGTATCGGGGCCGTTATTAAGTACTTTGTTTCAACACGGTCATTTTGATGCGTATGCTGTGGTAATGACGCGCAAAAGTCTTTCTATGTTTGCATTAGGCATTGCACCTTTTATGTTAATTAAAATTTTAGCAGCTGGGTTTTATGCTAAGCAAGATATGCGTACGCCTGTGCGAATTGGTATTGTAGCTATGATTTCCAATATGGTGTTGAATGTTATTTTAATTTGGCCGTTGCATCATGCAGGTATTGCGCTGGCGACATCGTTGTCAGCGATGTTGAATAGCGGCTTTTTATTTTATTTTTTACGTAAAAAAGCGATTTACATTCCAAGAGACGGATGGCGATTTTTGGGATTTCGTTTGTTGTTTGCCAATTGCGTTTTAGCTATCTGGTTATGGTTTGGCGCGGGTGATTTGCAAGATTGGTTGACGAGCACCATCATGTGGCGTGTAATGCATTTAGCAGGATTATTAATATCAGCGATGACACTTTATTTTGCGGCGTTATGGATAGTAGGTGTGCGTCCGCGAGATGTGTTGATCCCGCAACGTCAGCTTATTTAATTTTTAACTGATTTTTAATGCTTGATAAGAAGGAGCAGGTGCCCGCACTTTTTGGGAGTCAGGTAATTTAGAGAAGGCATCTCCGTATAAGTCGTTAAATTGATTAAATAGCATATTAAGTTCTTTTGAAAATGTAGTAAATTGTTTTGTCATAGCAACTTGTTCTGTTTCAATAGCTTGAAAAGTATTCTGGATTTCTTGGCTTTTGTACCTTTCGGGTCTTTTTTCTATTTCTTTAAGAATGGGGTGCAGGGTGTCAATTTTATCTTCTAACTTAACATAGTTAGCGTTTAATGCGTTTTGCAAAGTATGAATATGGGTTAGTTTTCCATTTAGGTCATTTTGTTTATCTTGAAATAGCTTCAAATGGTTTCGCGCTTCAGATGTGTTGATAGATTCGTAAATAGCGATAATATTTTTCACATCTGCGTTGGCTTGATCTAAAAGGTTCGTGGTAGTTAATTGATTTTTCATAAACCCAAGTTGTATGCGAATCTTGCCTTCTCGTTTTATAGCAGGATCATCTGTTTCCAATAGAGATGTCGCTTTTTCTTTTGTTAGATAGCACGCAATAAATGCATCGCTTGTTTTAAAGTTTTGTGGATTGAGCACAGAAACCTCGTTTATCTTGCCGTTCTTTCTTATAATAATAATAGCACTTTTACAATAAATCGCCTATATGCGTATAATGACCATTTTCTTGTTTCTCCAAGGATTTGATAATAATGACAAAACTCATTCGAGGGTTGCATAATATTGCAAAAGCGCCCAAAGGCGTTGTGGTGACGATCGGTAATTTTGATGGAGTTCATCTAGGGCACCAGGCTTTATTGCAAAAAGTCATTGCAAAAGCGCGAGAATTACATACTCTTTCATTGGTCATCACGTTTGAACCTCAGCCGCTGGAATTTTTTGCCCGGGGTAATGTAGCGCCACGTTTGACCCGTTTTCGAGAAAAGTTTTGTTTGTTCAGAGAATATGAGGTAGATGTTGTTTTAGTTATCCGATTTAATGCGCAAGTAGCAAACTTAACAGCGGTGCAATTTGTACAGCAAATATTAATTGATGCGTTGCAAGCAAGGCACGTGATTGTCGGAGATGATTTTAAGTTTGGTTCTGGACGGGAAGGCGATTTTGCTTTTCTTAAACAGGCGGGCATGCAAGCGGGATTTACGACTGACGCAATGCCAAGTGTCATGTTAAATGGCGAGCGGGTGAGTAGTACTCGCGTGCGTTCTGCATTAGCCGATGCAAATCATGCGTTAGTGCAAGACTTATTAGGCCGTCCTTACATGATGCAAGGACGCGTTGTACACGGTGATAAGCGCGGCCGCATCATGGGTTTTCCAACGGCGAATATTTATTTGCATCGCGTTGCGACCCCTGTGTTGGGTGTGTATGTTGTGCGCATGCATAATATAGCGAGGCATGGTTTGCCAGGTGTTGCCAATGTGGGTACGCGCCCAACAATGGGTGGCACACGTTGCTTGTTAGAAGTACACTTATTTAATTTTTCTGACGATATTTATGGGCGTTACGTGAGAGTCGAATTTTGTAAAAAACTGCGTGATGAAGAACGATATTCAAGTGTGGATTTATTAATAGAACAGATTCATAAAGATGCCGATCGAGCGCGGCATTATTTTGCAATGCGTAGGGAGTTGTAATGAGTGACTATAAAAATACCTTAAATTTACCGAAAACCGATTTTCCTATGAAAGCGAATCTTGCAGAGCGCGAGCCGGAAATTTTAAAAAAATGGGAAGAATTAAATTTATATACGATGTTGCGTAAGAAAAACAAACAACATCCTAAATTTATTTTACATGATGGTCCTCCTTATGCGAATGGTCATATTCATATGGGGCATGCAGTCAATAAAACATTAAAAGACATTGTAGTAAAAGCAAAAACGTTTTCTGGATTTGATGCACCTTTTGTCCCAGGTTGGGATTGTCATGGGTTACCTATCGAGTTACAGGTAGAAAAAAAAATCGGTAAACCCGGGCAGAAAGCCAGTGTTGCTGAATTTCGTCAAGCGTGTCGTGATTATGCGGCCAGTCAAATGGATATTCAGCGCGCTGCATTTAAGCGCTTAGGTGTGCAAGGCGATTGGGAACATCCTTATAGTACAATGGATTTTCAATACGAAGCCGACATTATTCGTAGTCTTGCTAAGATTTTTGCGCATGGCCATGCGCAAAAAGGGTATAAACCCGTTTATTGGTGCTTAGATTGTAGTTCGGCATTAGCTGAAGCAGAAGTAGAATATGCAGAAAAAGTGTCACCTGCCATTGATGTGCGTTTTAAAGTGATAGATGAAGCCGCTTTTCTGGCACGATTTAAAAATAGAATGCAAGGCAGCGGGCAGATCTCTATCCCTATTTGGACGACGACACCTTGGACATTACCGGCCAATCAAGCCGTTGCGCTTAATCCGCGGACTGATTATGTATTAGTTGCTTGCAATAATGAGCGTTTGTTAATTGCTGAACCATTGCTGAATCAAGTGATGCAACGTTATGCCATACAAGATTTTCAGGTGTTGGCGAAAGTCTCAGGTGAAACATTAGAACATATTCAATTACAACATCCGTTTGAAGACCGCCATGTGCCAGTGGTTTTAGGGCAACATGTCACAATGGAGGCGGGCACCGGTGCGGTACATACAGCCCCTGTGCATGGTCAAGATGATTATGTGTTAGGGGAACAGTATCATTTACCTTTAAATAATCCAGTAGGTAATGATGGTTGTTTTGTTGCTGCCACCCCTTTCTTAGCTGGAATACATGTCAGAAAAGCAGATGAACGTGTTATTGAGTTACTTAAAACCCATGACGTGTTATTGCACCTTGCAAGTATTACGCATAGTTATCCGCATTGTTGGCGGCATAAAACACCCTTAATTTTTCGTGCAACACCACAATGGTTTATTAGTATGGAGCAAAAAAATTTACGCATGATGGCTTTAGCGGCGATTGAACAAGTGCATTGGGTGCCGGATTGGGGACAGAGTCGGATTTTTAATATGGTGGACAAGCGGCCGGATTGGTGTATCTCAAGACAGCGTACATGGGGTACACCTTTGCCTTTATTTTTACATAAAGAAACAGGTGAGCTGCATCCTCATTCTGTTGCGTTAATGGAGAAAGTGGCAGACTGTGTTGCTAAAAAAGGTGTGGATGCGTGGCATGAACTTGAGATTGAAGAATTCCTGGGAAGTGATGCAAAACAGTATGTAAAAAGCAGTGATATTTTAGATGTTTGGTTTGAGTCAGGCGTGACACATCAATGTGTGCTGCGTAAAAATGCAGACTTAAGTTTTCCAGCTGATTTATATTTAGAAGGTTCTGATCAGCATCGTGGTTGGTTTCAATCTTCTTTATTGACTTCACTCGCGATTAATCACAAAGCGCCTTACAAAACGGTGTTGACGCATGGTTATGTCATCGATCTTGAAGGTCGGAAAATGTCAAAATCGTTAGGTAACGTGATCGCGCCTGAAAAAATTATTCAAACATTGGGCGCTGATATTTTACGTTTATGGGTAGCATCGATTGATTATCGTGCGGAAATTAATGTGTCTGAAGAAATATTAACGAGAACGTCTGAAACCTATCGGCGTTTACGCAATACCGCACGTTTCTTGTTAGCGAATCTAGCAGGTTTTGATCCAACAAAAAATAAAGTTGCAGTACAGAACATGTTAGCGCTCGATCGTTGGGTGATCAATAAAACCCGTTTATTACAAGAAGAAATTATCAAAGCTTATAATGCCTATCAATTTCACGTTATCTATCAAAAAATTCATCATTTTTGTGCAGTTGAATTAGGTGGTTTTTATTTAGATATTATTAAGGATAGGCAATATACCACACAAACAGATAGTTTAGCGCGGCGTTCAGCACAAACGGCTATGTATCATATTATCGAAGCAGTGGTGCGTTGGTTTGCACCCATTTTAAGTTTTACTGCAGAAGAAATTTGGCAATACATACCTGGACAGCGAAATGAATCCGTATTTTTAAATACGTGGTACGCCGATTTGCCTCGCTTAGCTGATGATCAGATGATGAATGAAGCTTATTGGGAAAAAATTCGTTTGGTACGTGATGCAGTGAATAAAGAACTTGAGGCAGAACGTAAAGCAGGAAAGCTAGGTAGTCCACTTGAAGCGGAAGTGCACTTATATTGTGATGCACAATTGAAAAAACAATTAGATCTTCTCGAAAATGAATTGCGCTTTGTGTTAATTACATCAAGTGCTGATGTGTATCTGGCAAATTCACGTGAACCAACCGATGTGGTTGTAACGGACATGCCTGGATTATCCATAAAAGTAGCGGCACTGACTTATCAGAAATGTGAACGTTGTTGGCATCGGCGCGCTGATGTAGGTAAGGATAAAACACATCCTACACTGTGCGCGCGTTGCGTAGAAAATATAGATGGAAACGGGGAAATGAGAAAATATGCATAATCGTTATTTTTCTACTGGGCTTGCATGGTGTTGGGTCGCTGTTCTGGTGTGGTTGGTGGATCGCTTAACTAAATATTTAGCATTGGTTTATTTGCCGCCGTATGCAGCAGTCCCTGTTTTTCCGCATTTTAATTTGACTCTTGCTTACAACAAAGGTGCTGCATTTAGTTTTTTAAATGCAGCGAGCGGATGGCAAAGTTGGTTATTTGGCAGCATTGCAGTTCTTGTTAGTATCGCAATTTTAATTTGGTTATCGCGGCTATCGTTACGGCAACGTTGGTTAAGTATTGCATTAAGTATGATTGTGGGGGGTGCGCTAGGTAATTTAGCGGATCGTGTATTGTATGGTCATGTGATCGATTTTCTGGAATTTTATGCGGCCAATTTATATTGGCCCGCATTTAATATTGCCGATAGCGCGATCTGTGTAGGCGCGTTTATGTTGTTTTGGGATGCGATTCGAATACATAAAGTAAAATAATGGCTGCTTTAGGCTCTGCGAATAAATAACTCGTACATTTTGCATCTCATGGTAGCGTCATCTTT
>CAZAEO010000048.1:0-15332 GCA_964484285.1 uncultured Coxiellaceae bacterium
TTTTAATGAATGGTTTGCAATTGATTTAGTCAATACAGCGACAGGAATAGCAGGTGTATTGGCGATCTGTATCGAAACAGGCGAGGTTGTATTTTTAAAAGCACGTGCTGTTATTCTTGCGACCGGCGGTGCTGGGCGTATTTTTCAAACGACAACCAATGCGCATATTAATACGGGCGATGGTTTTGGTATGGCATTACGAGCTGGACTACCTTTGCAAGACATGGAATTTTGGCAATTCCATCCAACAGGTATTTACGGTGCAGGTGTGTTGGTGACAGAAGGCAGTCGAGGTGAGGGCGGTTATTTGATTAATAAAGAGGGCGAGCGTTACATGGAGCGTTACGCGCCTCACTTGAAAGACCTTGCTTGTCGTGACATCGTATCACGCTCTTCTTTAATCGAAATTCGCGAAGGTCGTGGTGCGGGCCCTAAAGGTGATTTTATTTTACTGAAATTAGATCATCTAGGCGAAGAAATTATTAATACTCGATTACCTGGTATTCGTGATCTTGCTATCACGTTTGCTGGAGTCGATCCCATGAAAGATCCGATTCCTGTTGTACCAACTTGCCATTATATCATGGGAGGCATTCCCACCAATGTTCATGCACAAGTGCTTACTGTAAAAAATGGTCATGATCAAGTTGTTGAGGGTCTTTATGCAGCAGGTGAATGTGCTTGTGTGTCTGTGCATGGTGCAAATCGTTTGGGCGCAAATTCGTTATTGGATTTAGTTGTATTTGGTCGTGCTGCAGGTCTTCATATTAGACAAAGTATTCGTACAGGATTAGAATTCCGCGAGCCTACACAATCTGATATTGAAACTGCATTTGCTAGATTAGAACGTTGGAACAAAAATGAAAAAGGCGAAAGCGTTGATGATATTCGTACTGAATTGCAAAAAGTTATGCAAGATGATTTTGGTGTGTTTCGTACAGCAGAACACATGCAAAATGGATTTAAAAAATTAGAAGTTTTACAGGAACGTTTAAAATACGCCGCCATCAAAGATAAAAGCCAATGTTTTAATACCAGTCGCATTGAGGCACTGGAGCTTGATAACTTGATGGAAACAGCGATTGCGACGGCTTATCTTGCAAATGAGCGTACTGAAAGTCGTGGCGCACATGCGCGTTATGATTATCCAGAACGCGATGATAAAAATTGGTTGAAGCATTCTTTGTATTTTTCAGAGGGTCAAATTGCATTTCGTCCCATTAACATGAAACCGCTTGAAGTGAAACCCATTCAACTTCAAGCTAGAGAATAAGGGGGTCAATATGCGCTTCTCAATTTATCGTTACAATCCAGAAACTGACAAAAAACCTTATATGCAAGATTTTGATCTGGATGTTGAAAAACATAATTGCCATATGTTATTAGATGCGTTGTTTGCTATCAAAAATACCATGGATGATACCTTAACGTTTCGTCGTTCTTGCCGCGAAGGTGTGTGTGGTTCAGATGGAATGAATATTAATGGAAAAAATGGATTAGCGTGTACTACCCATTTAACATCCTTGAAAGAACCTATTATAGTACGACCGCTGCCTGGATTACCCATCACGCGTGATTTAGTAGTGGATATGACGCAGTTTTATCAACAATTCGAGAAGGTAAAACCCTATTTACAGAATCATGATCCGGCACCAGCAAAAGAACGCTTACAATCTCAGGAGGAACGCGCTAAATTAGACGGCCTATATGAATGCATTCTCTGTGCGTGTTGCTCTACAGCGTGCCCCTCTTTTTGGTGGAATCCAGATAAGTTTATTGGCCCAGCGGGGTTATTACAGGCGTATCGTTTTATTATTGATAGTCGAGATACAGAAACCACGGAGCGTTTAGCCAATTTAGTCGATCCTTTTAGTGTATTTCGTTGTCGAGGCATTATGAATTGTGTGGATGTTTGTCCAAAAGGATTGAATCCAACCAAGGCAATTATTCATATAAAAGATATGATGCTGAAAGATGCAGTATAGTAATATATCTGTCATCCTACAGAAAAAAATCAAAACTTATAGTAATTTGGTCAACTCATGAAAACAAAACAGCGTTCAATGCAAGAATTATGGAAAGATTCCTATCTTTCTGGTGGAAATGATACTTACCTGGAAGAGCTTTTTGAAACTTATTTACAAACGCCCGATCAAGTCGCGCCAGAATGGCAGACTTATTTTAAGCAACTTTTGCAAGGTCAAACCGATGTATCACATGCAGCTATTCGTGACTATTTTTCCCAATTAGTAAAACGGCGACCGAATGGTGCTGTATTGGGCGGAGCAGATACGCGACGACAGCGTCAGCAAGAAAAAGTCATCAATTTAATTGCTGCTTACAGAAATTTCGGTCATTTACAAGCAAATATTGATCCTCTAGGGTTATATAAAGGTAGGGAGCATCCTACGCTCGATTTAAATTATTATGGTTTTACACAAACAGATTACAATACCACATTTGATGTAGGTTCTTTTTTAGGATTAAAAAAAACTGCCGCAACGCTCAACGAAATTTATCAAACCTTACGCAAAATATATTGCGGAACCATTGGCATTGAGTATAGGCACATTCCACAACTTGCTGAGGTAGAATGGCTTCAACAGCGTATAGAACAGCAATGGCCGGTTTTTTCACCTTCGAAAGAAGAAAAGTTACATATTCTTGATCGTCTCATTGTTGCAGATGGCTTGGAAAAATACATGGGTTTTAAATATGTTGGGCAAAAACGTTTTTCTCTAGAAGGTGGGGATAGTTTAATTCCACTGTTAGATACGATTGTGCATCACGGCGCTGCAAAGGGTGTGAGAGAGATAGTGATTGGCATGGCGCATCGTGGTCGTTTAAATGTGCTAGTCAATATTTTAGGTAAAGAGCCCGCCAACATATTTGCTGGCTTTGAAGGCAAAGGCGTTGAACAGACTACGTCAGGTGATGTGAAATATCATCTAGGCTATTCTGCTGATCTCGACACACCCCATGGGACCATTCATCTTGCATTGGCATTTAATCCATCGCATCTAGAAATTGTTTCACCCGTTGTGCAAGGCTCAGTGCGATCAAGACAACGTCGACGCCGAGATACATTACAAGCTACGGTAATTCCCATTCAGATTCATGGCGATGCTGCTTTTTCTGGACAAGGCGTTGTTATGGAAACATTTAACATGTCACAAGCGCGTTGGTTTACAGTGGGTGGTTCTATTCATCTTGTGATTAACAACCAAGTTGGCTTTACGATTAGCAATCCTAAAGATGCACGTTCCGGTTTATATTGTACTGATGTAGCAAAAATGATAGAGGCACCTATTTTGCATGTAAATGGCAATGATCCAGAAGCTATTTTATTTGCAGCTAAATTAGCGGTAGATTATCGCGATCAATTTAAAAAAGACATTGTGATTGATATAGTATGTTATCGTCGTCATGGTCACAATGAAGCAGATGAGCCTTCAGCAACACAACCATTAATGTACAAAGTTATTAAATCATTACCTGCTCCTTGTATGTTATATGCCGACAAATTAATTGCAGAAGGCGTTATTCAAAAAGATGACGTGCAAAAAAAGATTGCTACTTATCGTGATCAATTAGATATCGGTAAAAGTGTAGTCAAAATTGTTCCAGGAAATTCTACTTATCAATATGCAAATTCGTGGAAATCTTTTATTGGACAAGCTTGGACAGCAAAGGCAAAAACCGCTGTGTCCATCAAAAAATTAACTGTACTTGCGCACCAATTAGAAAAACTGCCTCCTGGATTTGTTGTGCAGCCACAAGTTAAAAAAACACTTGAAGCACGTCGAAAAATGACTGAAGGAGCGCTCCCATTAAATTGGGGGTATGCGGAAACGTTAGCGTATGCAACCTTGCTTGATGAAGGTTATCCTATTCGGTTGTGTGGACAAGATGCGTGTCGTGGTACTTTTGCGCATCGTCATGCTGTGTTGCATGATCAAAATACCGATGAAATTTATATTCCACTGAGTCATCTGGCACCCGATCAAGTACAGATTAACTTAGTGGATTCGTTATTATCAGAAGAGGCAGTACTTGCGTTTGAATATGGTTATGCATCTGCAGAGCCTAATAACTTAGTGCTTTGGGAAGCCCAGTTTGGTGATTTTGCTAACGGTGCGCAAGTTGTATTTGATCAATTTATTAGTTCTGGCGAACAAAAATGGGGAAGACTTTGTGGGTTAGTGGTTTTCTTACCGCATGGTTATGAGGGTCAAGGCCCTGAGCATTCTTCCGCGCGTCTAGAGCGATATTTACAATTATGCGCACAACAAAATATGCAAGTATGTGTGCCTAGTACCCCTGCGCAAATTTTTCATATGCTGCGGCGTCAAATGCTACGTCCTTATCGAAAACCACTCATTGTGATGACACCAAAAAGTTTATTACGGCATCCGCTCGCTGTTTCTGCGTTGGATGAATTAACTAAAGGCGAATTTCATGTAGTTATGCCTGAAGTGGATGAGATAAACGCAAAGGATGTAACGCGTGTTGTTTTATGTAGTGGCAAAGTCTATTATGATTTATTAGAAAAACGACGCGCAGAAAAATTTAAAAGTATTGCGATTATTCGCATTGAACAGTTGTATCCCTTTCCTGAAGAAAAATTAATAGAAGCGCTTGCGCCTTATAAACATGCCCAACAGATTATTTGGTGTCAAGAAGAACCTATGAATCAAGGAGCATGGTATAGCGCGCAACATCATCTGTTAGCTTGTTTGGATGCTAAACAGCAATTAAGCTATATAGGCAGAGCAGCGTCAGCGTCGCCCGCGGTGGGTTATGCCTCAAGACATTTACAAGAACAAGAAGCATTGGTAAAAGAAGCGCTTAATATCCACATGATAAAAAATAAAGGAAGCACTCATGACAATTGAAGTAAAAGTTCCTATGTTGCCAGAATCGATCGCGGATGCGATAGTTTCAACCTGGCATAAAAAAGCAGGGGATTCTGTATCACGTGATGAAAATTTAGTGGACCTTGAAACAGATAAAGTCATGCTCGAAGTGCCTGCGCCAACTGACGGTATTTTAAAAGAAATTTTGAAACCGACTGGCGATACTGTCCAAGCTAATCAAGTCATTGCTATTATTGAAGCAGGCGCAGCAGCAAAACCAACAGAAAAATCGGCTGCAACAACAAAACCAGCAGAAACAGCAGGGAAAGCAGAAAAGACAGCCGTGCCCACCACCTTAAGTCCATCTGTCAGACGAGTGGTAGCGGAACATGAAGTGGACGTTGCAAAAGTAAAAGGAACCGGCAAGGGCGGTCGGATTACCAAAGAAAATGTGATGGATGCCGTGAATCACAAAATATCGCCTAGTGATCATGCTGCAATTGAAATGACTGGCGAACGGCCCGAAAAACGTGTCCCTATGACGCGGATTCGCACACGTATTGCTGAACGGCTATTGGAAGTGTCGCAAACCACAGCTATGCTAACCACATTCAATGAGGTTAATTTGCAACATGTGATCGAATTACGTAATCGTTACAAAGAAAAATTTGAAAAAGTCTACAATACGCGCCTTGGTTTTATGTCGTTTTTTGTCAAAGCAGCTCTAGAAGCATTAAAACGTTTTCCTATTGTCAATGCCTCAATCGATGGTAATGATATTGTTTATCATGGTTATTTTGATATTGGCGTAGCTGTTTCAACAGAAAGAGGATTAGTTGTTCCTGTGTTGCGTAATGCTGACCATATGAATATGGCGAATATCGAGGCTAAAATTGCAGAATATGCAGCTAAAGCACGTAGCGGTAAGCTCACGATGGAAGAAATGCAGGGCGGTACTTTTACTATCACCAATGGAGGGGTGTTTGGCTCATTGCTTTCGACTCCTATTTTAAATTCACCCCAAAGCGCTATTTTAGGGATGCATAAGATTGATCAACGACCCATCGTTGAAAAGGGTGAAATTGTGATTCGTCCCATGATGTATCTGGCTTTGTCTTATGATCACCGAATTATTGATGGAAAAGATTCAGTTACATTTTTATTAGCTATCAAAGAGTTCTTGGAAGATCCAGCCCGCCTGTTGCTTGAGGTCTGATTCTCCTTTATTATTCAGCATTTAAAAATCCCCCTCAATCCTTCTTTATCAAAAGAGGGAGTTTCGATCTGGAGAATTTGATGAATTTACACGAATACCAAGCTAAGCAATTATTAGCCCAATATGGATTGCCGGTTCCGCATAATGAGGTTGCCTGGAATGTAGAAGCAGCAGTCAATATTGCAAATAACATGAATACCAAACGGTGGGTAGTGAAAGCCCAAGTCCATGCGGGTGGTCGAGGAAAAGCAGGTGGAGTAAAAATCGTTTCAACTAAAGAAGAGTTAGCTAAAGTCGCACAAGATTTACTTGGCACACGTTTGGTGACTTATCAAACCACTGCGGATGGCCAACCCGTTAACCAGGTATTAATTGAAGAGCCTTCAGATATTGCTCGAGAACTTTATTTAGGTGCTGTCATTGATCGTTCAAGCCAACGTATTGTTTTTATGGCTTCAACAGAAGGCGGGGTTGAGATTGAAAAAGTCGCACATGAAACACCTGAAAAAATTCTCACGATTACAGTTGATCCACTCGTGGGCATTCAGCCTTTTCAAGCACGCGAATTGAGTTTTACGCTTGGACTCACAGGCGATCAAATGAAACAATTTACCAAGCTCTTGTTAGGATTAGGTAAGCTGTTTGAAGAAAAAGATCTTAGCTTATTAGAAATTAATCCACTCGTTATCACTAAACAAGGCAATTTATTATGTCTTGATTGCAAAATGAATATTGATGACAATGCGCTTTATCGTCAAGTTGAATTGCGTGCAATGCGTGATACATCACAAGAAGATGAACGCGAAAATCGCGCACGTGATTGGGAACTGAATTACATTGCGTTGGATGGTAATATTGGCTGTATGGTCAATGGCGCAGGTTTAGCCATGGCAACGATGGATTTAGTTAAATTACAAGGCGGTAACCCAGCTAACTTTTTAGATGTGGGTGGTGGTGCTACTAAAGAACGCGTCACAGAAGCATTTAAAATTATTTTGTCCGATAAAAATGTTAAAGCTATTTTAGTCAATATTTTTGGTGGTATTGTGCGTTGCGATTTAATTGCTGATGGAATTATCGGTGCGGTTGCTGAAGTAGGCACCCATCTTCCCGTTGTTGTTCGTCTTGAAGGAAATAATGCTGAATTAGGCACAAAAAAATTGAGTCAAAGCGGCCTTAATATCATTGCGGCAGAAAGTTTCACCGATGCTGCCAAGAAAGTTGTTCAAGTTGCAGGTGCATAAGAGATGAGTATATTAATTAACAAGAACACAAAAGTCCTTTGTCAGGGATTTACGGGAAAGCAAGGTACATTTCACTCCGAACAAGCGATTGCTTACGGAACCAAAATGGTTGGCGGAGTTACACCTGAAAAAGGGGGGCAAACCCATTTAGGATTACCTGTTTTTAATACGGTTAAAGAAGCTTATCAAGCAACAAAAGCCAATGCTTCAGTCATTTATGTTCCCGCACCATTTTGTAAAGATTCTATTATTGAGGCAGTTGAAGCAGGGATCAAACTGATTGTTTGTATTACCGAAGGTATTCCTACGTTAGATATGCTGGATGTAAAAGCATTTATGGCGCAGTATCCGAATGTACGCTTGATTGGGCCTAATTGTCCGGGTGTCATCACGCCTGGCGAATGTAAAATTGGCATTATGCCAGGTCATATTCACATGCCGGGTAAAGTAGGTATTGTTTCACGTTCTGGAACATTAACTTATGAAGCAGTACAGCAGACAACTGAATTAGGTCTAGGGCAAAGTACCTGTGTGGGTATTGGTGGTGATCCTATTCCTGGCACCAACTTTATTGATGTCTTAGCGTTATTTGAAAAAGACCCGCAAACCGAAATTATCGTGATGGTAGGCGAGATTGGTGGTACAGCGGAAGATGAAGCAGCTGAATATATTAAAAAGCATGTGACTAAACCGGTAGTCTCTTACATTGCAGGGGTCACAGCGCCTGCTGGTAAACGCATGGGGCATGCAGGTGCTATTATTGCAGGCGGTAAAGGAACTGCAGCAGAAAAATTTGCCGTTTTAGAAGCTGCTGGCGTACATACAGTGCATTCACCTGCTGAAATCGGTAAAACAGCTGCGAAAGTGTTGCATGCAGTAAAAGCATAATTCAGGTAATCATTTATGTTAGACCCTAAGCTTCTTCGAAATAATATCACTACTGTTGCAGAACAGTTAAAATCCCGCGGCATTGTCTTGGATGTTGCAAAACTTAATTCTTTAGACGAACAACGCAAAACATTACAAACAGAAATTCAAGAATTGCAAAATACACGTAATGTGAGCGCTAAAACAGTCGGGCAAGCAAAAGCAAAAGGTGAAAACATTGATCACCTGCTACAAGAAGTCAAAAATCTGGGAGATAAATTAAAAATAGCAGAAGAGAAATTTGTTCATGTGCAGGAAGAGTTGCAACAATTGCTTGCAATGATTCCTAACATCCCCCACGAATCTGTACCCGTTGGTAAAAGCGAAAAAGACAATAAAATAATTCGCACGTGGGGAAATCCACCACAATTTAATTTTGCTCCCAAAGATCATGTGGATCTAGGTGCAAAACTAGGAATGGATTTTGCAACAGCAGCAAAATTATCCGGTGCGCGTTTTGTTATTTTACACAGCAAATTAGCCAAGTTGCAGCGAGCTCTCGTACAATTTATGTTAGATATTCACACCAAAGAACATGGTTATCAAGAAATTTATGTGCCTTATATTGTGAATGCGGATTCCTTATTTGGCACAGGACAATTACCTAAATTTAAAGACGATCAATTTGCTATAGCGCGTAATGGTGATTGCTATCTTATTCCAACTGCGGAAGTCCCAGTTACCAATACAGTACGAGATGAAATTTTAGAAATAGAACAATTACCTTTAAAATATACGTGTTATTCACCTTGTTTTCGCAGTGAAGCAGGTTCTTACGGTAAAGATACGCGTGGCATGATTCGACAGCATCAATTTGAAAAAGTTGAATTAGTGCAAATTGTTCATCCAGATAAGTCCTATGCAGCGTTAGAAGAATTAACCCATCACGCTGAAACAATATTACAAAAATTAGAATTGCCTTACCGAGTCATGGCATTATGTACGGCGGATCTTGGTTTTGCTGCGGCAAAAACCTATGATTTGGAAGTATGGCTGCCAGGACAACAATGTTATCGAGAAATTTCTTCTTGCAGCAATACTGAAAACTTTCAGGCACGTCGCATGAGAGCGCGCTTTCGTGATTCCAAAACAGGCAAACCTGAATTAGTGCATACTTTAAATGGTTCAGGATTGGCTGTTGGACGCACGCTGGTTGCTATATTAGAAAACTTCCAGGATGAGCAAGGAAGAATTCATATACCTGCTGCATTGCAGCCTTATATAGATGGGGCAACTTGTATTGATTAAAAAGCTATTTTTAGAGATAGAGCCCAGTACTTTTTATTCCAATGCTGCTTCTTTATCTATCATGTCATCTATAGTATTTTCAACCGAGAATTCGTCTAATAAAACCTTAACTGCTTGATAATCAATTTTTCCACTTCCCAATACGGGCATTTTCGGCACAATGAGAATACGGCGAGTGACACTAATATCTGCCATGCCGCGATATTTGAAATGTTCGATTATCTGTTTCTGTTCCGCGGTTTTATGATTTGTCACTAACATCAGTTGTTCACCTTTGCGTGGATCGGGTATGCTTAAAACAGCATGTTGGCTATCTGGCCACATAGTATAAAGCTCATCTTCAATGGCTGTAAGTGATACCATTTCACCGGCAATTTTAGCAAAACGCTTAGCGCGGCCTTTAATGGTGATATAGCCTTCATTATCAATTGCAACAATGTCACCTGTATCATGCCAACCACCTTCCGGCGGTTGAATTTTCCCTGGTGTATGCGCAAACATGTATCCCATCATGACATTAGGCCCTGAAATATAAAGCCTGTAGCCATCCTGTATTCCCTCTACTGGGCGTAATTCGTGTCGAATGTAGGGCAGCAATCGGCCTACTGTACCTGCCTTATATTGCATGGCTGTATTTGTTGACAATACCGGTGATGCTTCTGTGACCCCGTAACCTTCAAACAAACGAATACCAAATTTTTGCATCCAGGTACGCCGCGTTTCTTCACGTAGTCTTTCAGCGCCAGCAAAAATATAGCGGATGCTATAAAAATTGTAAGGATGCGCATATTTTGCATAACCAGACAAAAAGGTATCTGTACCAAATGTAATAGTCGCATTGGTGTCATAACAAACCTCAGGCACAATGCGATAATGTAGTGGGGAAGGGTACATAAATACCCGCATACCTGAAATGATCGGTAAGATAGTTGCGGTATTTAATCCAAAACCATGGAACATAGGCAGCGCATTAAACACACGGTCTGCCGGGCTAAGATCAACACGCGCAGTTAATTGAAAACGGTTGGCCTGAATATTTTCATGACTTAAGACAACACCTTTAGGTGTGCCTTCAGAACCTGAAGTAAATAATACTTCCGCAGGCTGTAAAGGCAAATCGTTTTCATTGAGTTTATTGATTTTGTTATAAAAACGATAATATGTTTGCGGAAATTGTGACGCTAGTTTACCAAAAAGCTTCTGCAGTAAACTTATTTTTGCCCGTACATCTTCTAGATAAATAAGCGTAAAACCCTCTGCCGTCAGGCTATTTACGTAAGATTGCAAATCTGCAAGTTCAATGAATCTTTTTGAGGTATAAATATATCGAATTTGTGCTGTGTGACATGCAGTTATTAAATTGTGTATTCCGTTGCTAAAATTTAGCATGGCAGGGACTCGGTGATGCGCTTGCATCGCAAAAAATGTAACAACAGCGCCCACTGAATTTGGCAATAGTATACCCACATATTCATCTGGCGTAGTTAATTTGGCAATACGACGACCCAATACAATACTGCCTAAAATTAAGCGTTGATAATGAATGGGTTTTCTTTCAATATCTTCAACAATAATATGTTTTTTGCCATGAATAGATTTCGCATTCAATAATGATTGAAATAGCGTTTCTCTTGTGTCACTGCTAAGAAACATAGTATCTGTCATAATGTCATAGAGGGCTTCGCTGATTTTTTCTCTGCGATGTCGTCCGGTTATTGCTTCAGGCAAATCAAATTTTCTCGGTTCTAAAATAGTAAGTGTGATTTTAGGAAACCAGCGAATTTTGACTTTACCTCTTAAATAAGAAAATACGGAATATTGTGCGCCGTCAATACGAATGGGCAATAACTGCGCGCGCGCTTTATCGGCAATCAAACCAGGGCCCTCATATATTTTCATCAATGCCCCTGTCACAGTAATACGACCTTCTGGAAAAATCACAACTCGATTATTACGACGTAAATATTCGATTAATGATTTTGCTGCCATGGAGTTAGTCGGATCAATAGGAAAAGTGTGAATTAATTTAAGTAATATCTTTACCCATGTTTTTTGTGCGTATTGATGATCAATAGCAAATGTTAACTTATCTGGCAAAAATGCAGCGATCAATGCAGCATCTAAGAAAGAAGTGTGATTTGCTAAAATCAGAATGCGATTACCTGCTTTGTAATAGTTTTCTAGGCCGCGTACTTCAACTCGATAAAATGTTTTAAATAACCAAATCAAAAACGATTTTACTAACGCGTCAGGTAGTAAATTACAGATGTAAATAGCCACAACAACATTGGCCAGTGCCACTAGTACAAATATATCTGTAACAGAAAAATGAACAAATAACATAATACTGGTGATGATCGTTGCTGCTACCATAAAAAGAGCATTAATAATATTATTGCACGCAATGGTACGTGAACGATAAGTAGCATCACTTTCATGCTGTAAGATCGCATACAATGGTACAACGTACATACCGCCACATGCAGAAAGAAGTGATAAATCCAGAAGTACATGCCAATTTTGTAAATGACTTAAAAACTGACCTAGAGTAAGCAGATGGGTTGGCTTAATAACAATATGTTGGCTTGCAAGTACGAGATCAATAGCAAAAAGCGTCATACCAAGTGCGGCGAGTGGCACATACGTTGCATGAATTCGACCTTTTAACAAGCGGTTACAATATAAAGAACCTAATCCAATACCTGCAGTAAAAAAAGTGAGAAAAAGCGTTACAATAGATGAGCCGGCGCCTAACACATCTCTCACATAGGTAGGAAATTGCGAAAGATACGTGGCACCTACTAACCAAAACCATGAAATACCTAAAATAGCGATAGCTAAATTTCTATTTTGCAAAGTATGTCGAATAATAGCGCGTGTTTCGCGTACTATATTAAATTGTATTTTTAGACTAGGAAGCGCTGCTTTTGCTTTCGGAATCCATAAACTACTCATAAAACCTAATACCGCTAATGACATAAGAACCATAGCAACCAATAGAGTTCCACTATGTAGCATGATCAGCACTCCACCCAGTAACGTACCCAATAAAATTGCAAAATACGTTCCGGATTCAAGCAATGCATTAGCTGGAATTAATTCTTCAGCAGTAAGATGGTCGGGTAAAATAGAATATTTTATGGGCCCAAAAAAACTCGCTTGTGTGCCTATGAGAAATAGAACAGTTATTAATAAAAATATATTCTGCGAATAAAATCCAATCACAGCAAGCAACATCAATACAATTTCTAGAATTTTTGTATAACGAATGAGTAATGCTTTATCGAATTTATCCGCAAGTTGTCCTGCAGTCGCAGAAAAAAGAAAAAATGGCACAATAAAAATGCCGGCAGCAATTGTCACTAATACTTCTGTATTTAATTGTGTTGTATGTAAGAGTGTAAAGGTGATTAAAATAACAAGAGCATTTTTAAAAAAGTTATCATTAAAAGCGCCTAAAAACTGAGTAAGAAACAAAGGCAAAAATCGTTTTGTTTTTAATAAACTGAGCTGGTTCATGACCATAGCTAATCTAAACCTCTTAAAGTGATTATTTCTCTACACAAGGCATATAGGGTCTATTGCAAAAATGAAACGTTAACAGACCCCCTAGTATAATTGAAGAATAAAAAAATTAAAGGTTACTTGATCAAATAATAAACAAAACAAAGAAAAGACGGCTGAGAACCCAGCAAACAAGGGCGAACGACGATGTTCTCATTAGTGATTCAGGTTATAATCAATAATGACAACTTCTAAAACAATCGGAGGAAGGTATCATGAATAAGACCCGCAGACATTTACATGATAGCAACTTTGATGTATATGGTGATTTGGCAAAAATAAAAGCGATGTTGGCTAAAACAACAAGTCATGCAAAAGGATGGGCCAATGAATGGCTTGCTCAATCTTTTGAAGATGCAAAGGAAAGAGGGGCTATTGCTCATGAAAATGTGTCTTATTATCTAGCTAAAAAACCAATAAGATCATTAAGTACTGCATTGTTAACGGGTGTTATTATTGGGTATTTCTTGCATCGTAAATAAAAAATAGGTGATAAAAAGAGAATTTATTTTTTATTTTGCATAAGGACTTGTATGGCACGAAAGCATCATCACCAAAAAAGTAGATTCTCATTAAGTGACACAATAAAAAATATAATCATGTTGGTGCCTAATATTATTAATATTCTATCCAATGTGATAGCGCTGGTTAATTTAGAAACACGCATTGCAGGGAAAACAATAGTAGCTATTTTAACGCTTGCTGTTATATACGCTACTTTATTAACTGCGACGTGGCTTAGTTTATTGGCAATATTGGTTGTTTATCTTGTTTCATTGCAGTGGAGTTTATTGGTTTCTTTATTGATAGCGCTCGCACTTAATATAGTATGTTTACTTGTCATTGGATTAATTCTATTAAGAATGAAAAAAAATCTCTTTTTTCCTGCCACAGTAAGCGAATGTCGCAATTTGCGTGAAATTGTTGATGATGAAATATAAATCGTTTGCTTTTATATTTTTAACCCCTGGTTTTGACCCAGAAACTAACACGATCACTACTGAAAAAAATGGCTATCGCTTTAAAGCAGTAGGCATTGATATGTATAAAAAAGAAGAAGTGATTGCTGTTGCAAAATCACTAGCTAAAGAAGGCTATCAAATGATTGAGCTTTGTGGCGGTTTTGGTCCTGAATGGATGCATGCTGTTTCATCTGCATTAGATAATAAAATCCCTGTGGGAGGTGTCTTTTACGGGCCGCAATTTCGCCAACAGTTGGCAGATTTATTTAAATAAAAGTGTCTGCTCCCGTCATAAATTTAGGATAATTATTATCGCACTACAAGTAAAGAACAGGGGGCATAACGTAGAATTTTTTCAGCGGTACTGCCAAGCAATACATGATAAAGTTTGCTATGACCTTTAGCGCCTATAACAATGAGATCAAAATTAAAATCTTCAGCGTGATCAAGGAGAATATTGGCGGGAATCCCCCATTCAAAGATAATGTCATGTTTGATTTTTTTAAAATTAAATGTATTAAGAAATCGCTTAATTTTAAGTATATTTTTATCTTTAAATTTTTCTTCTTTGCGTTTGATTGCATTGGCACTTGCGCCCAAAGGAGATGAATAATTCGATAAAGCATGTATAATACATAATTGTGTCGAATATCGCTCAGCAAGGTCAATGGCAAATTGCAGTGTTTTTCTGGAAGAGGCTGATCCATCAATACCACACAGTATTTTTGCTATTTTATCTCGCTGGCAAACCCATACAGATTTTGTTGCATAACGTACAACAGATTCAACGGCAGTACCTGTTTTATAACGACTTGATTCTTCGGTAACTTTTCCTCCCATCAAAATTAAATTTGCTTTTATTTTGCGCGAGATTCCCAAGATAGCATCAGCAGCATTTCCCGATTTAATATATAATTTTTTTGTTTCAGCAGAACGAGTAAATGCTTTTTGCCAAGATTGCAGTCTCTGTGTTGCTTCTTTTTCATATAATCCTGAAGTGATCCAATTATTCCAGGTTGATTCAACAACATGAATTAAAGAAACATCTGTTCGGTATTTTTTCTGTAGAAGTTTTAATATTTTTAACGCGATTTTGGAACCGAACGAAAAATCAGTAGCAAATAGAATTTTTAGCTTATTGTTCATTAGTACATTTCCCTATATAGGATCATTTTTTCATTATATATCATCATTGGAGTGGTTGGCTAATTTGAAGCGCTTATAGTGAATGCTGTTTTGAGCGCACTGTTGCTTAAAAAAATAATCCTAAATTCGGCAGTTGCAACCGTAGCGAGAAGGGCTAATGTATTGAAGA
>CAZAEO010000049.1:0-15301 GCA_964484285.1 uncultured Coxiellaceae bacterium
TTTGCCGCAAGATGGATGGTTAAAAATCGCATCTTGAGGTGTAATGGGTATATACCCCATGACCATGCTTGTCTCTTCTCTCGGCATTTTTGTGGGAATCCGAATCTACTTTATTGAAATTATATAAAATTTCTCCCTTTTTATTTGTTACTGGATGGGCAAAAATTCTCAAATTACCTGTTTCCCCTGGTCCTAGAAATTTTGCACGTGCAATGGCTGGCTCGGATGAAGGATCTTCCTTTTTCTTCTTCCGAAGGAATGCTATTCCTTGCTCTCCTAGCGTACGGCGTGCCATTTTGGGGTATGAGAAAAATGATGTTGCTTTATCGAATAACTCAGGGGTTTCAAATTCATTTTTTTTGCAATTAAAACTTACAAAAATTTCATTTTTAGAATATAGGTTTCTGATGCGTTTGAGAGGGCAATGAGGATCGCTAAGATCGTAAGAAATGCCATTAAACTCATGAATGTCCTTTTGCACGGTTTCTTCTCTTTTCTCGTCATTTTTTCTTTCGTGTGGATCATCATGAGCGGGAGCTGAGCGTTGTTTTTTTGTTTTTTTATGGATGGTTTCGTTAGAAATAGAACCGTGTTTTCTTGTTTCTTCTGCCCGTTTTTTTTCTAATTCTATTTTTTGTTCTTTTATTTTTTTTGCATGCTGTTTTTTCACTAGATCTTGAGCAATAGCTTGGTGAATTTCAGTAGCGTTTTGCAACGTAAACGAATGTTTTGCTGACACAACTAATGTGTGGTCGGTGATATTTGAGGCACGTAGAGTGACTTTATATTGCAATAGCGCTTCTTTGACAGATTGAATCACTTCTTTGCTCTCGAGAGATCCATAGGGATATGCTGAGAAAACAATGCCGCTTTTTTCTAGAGAATTGTCTGTTTTGTATGTGGCTAATGCGCCAAAATTCTGTGTCGCTTCGGAGAAGTGTTGCTCGAATAGATTAAATTGCTGATCAAAACGACAATCTTGGTAATAATGCATTGATTTGCTGATGAGCTCTTTCATGATTCCAATGAGCGTGGCTAAAGCGAACGTTATCAGCGCAGGGAGTGCTTCCTGTCCTTGCGCTGAAAAATAGAGGATGGCAGAAAGTGCCAAGGCACCCAGTAAATAGCGAGTCCATTTTATATAATCTTGTCTTTTCTGAAGGCGTTTGTTTATTGCGGTGAGCCGCGTGATGTCATGTCGCACACTTGTTTCTGATAAGTCTATGTGTAAAGGAATTTTTTCGTAAAACAAGTGGCTGAGTCGTGACATTCCACTGTCAATGACAAGCCGGCCTATCATGCCGCTCCCGATTAAAATGGCAAAATTCCATTTGTCTAACGTTAACATAGCGTGCATACCGGCCATAATGCTAATTGCGCTATTTAAATCAGCATTTTCAACCAGCATTCTATTTTCATTGAATTTTTTTGCTGCTGTGATAAGCCATGTGCCAATCGTTTTGATAGGCAATTTCATTAATTTCTCTATGTTTATTTGGTAATCGAGGGCGGCGGGCGTGGCTAGAGTAGTTTTGTTTACTAAAGCGCCCATCGACGTTCCAATAATCTCTCTGCTTATATAAGGTGCTAATTCCGGCATGTCTAACAACCCTGCTGCCAGCCCGCCTAATATAAGTATCATGTCTTCTTTGATTTGTTTGATGGCCTTGGCCGCAAGTAGGTGTGCTTTTTGCTCAATTATTTGGATGGTGGTGCTTAGGATTTCGTAAGGACAGTCGCTGTGCGTGTGCTTATTAAACACTTTGTAAACGGGAAGGATAACCACTTTTTTCAAATTTACAATAAAGGTATTAAATCCTCGCATTGTTTCTGCAGTATATCCCGCATTTGCATTGAATTTTTCTGCGGTTGCCTTATGATAATTCTGTGCTAACGTAATTCCATATTGTTGATACATTTTATATAAATAACTACCTGGAACAAGATATAAATAACTGATTAAGGAAGGTACTGTCATGGAAAACAAATCAGTTGCTAATTTAAACTCTTCTTTTCGCAGCTCTTGATGTTGGATTACCAACGCTGCACGGCTTGCCAGTTGTTTGCTACTCGCTTTTTCATCTGATCTTGTTCTCATACTGTTGTTCTTCCCCGTAATGCTAAAAAAACATACAAGTATAACGTTGGATACTTAAAGAACACTTAAGAGAAAGGGAGGTTCAACTGAGCTGTGAGGGTGTGTTAGTAATGACAGAGAAACGCGGGAAGCTTCCTTGCTTCTTTTGTTGATGATTTTGTTAGCTTGTTATTGCTTAATATCATAACGACAAGATATAAACAAATCGCGAGAGTCGTCCAGATTGGTAAAGATTAGCATACCTGTTATATCAGCAGTTTGTCCTTTACCAAATGGAGAGGCATTCTCTGATTCTAAAGTGAAATAGCGCATATCTCCTATTTGACCTTTGAAGGATGTGCCTTTGTATTTCCATTCAAGGGAACCTAAACGGCTTGCTGGTACATCTTGATTGCACTTAATAATATGTTGCGGCGTTGGGAATGTATAAGTTACTGAAAGGCTTTTGCCTGGGCCTACAGGAACATGATCAAGAAAATAGTCTGGTTCAGCTGACTGTGCAAGGCTGATAGCAGAATATCCGAGTACCAGGATACCAATGCTTATTGTAACTGATTGTTTTATTAATGATTTAATCGCCATACCACCCTCTCTCATTTTTGTTGAAGACAAAGAAGTTTAAAGGATTTGGGTGTACAATACAAGAGCATTTATAAGGGCAAGTTTATGAGTTGAGTATATAGTTAGGCATCGTGTAGACTGGTAGTCTAATTATTGTATAACGAGGAGCCGATATGTCATTACCAAGAACCCTTTTTGTTGATAAGCCAAAAAACACTGACAGCAAAGAAACACCAGTCATCCAAGTATTTACCGATTTTGATGGGACGTTGACGGGTCGGCCGGGAGGTGAAACAGTTGTTGATGTGTTGTATCGATCGTTGCAAAAAAATCCAAACACAAGTTTTGACAGAGCAACATTTCTAGCTGAAAAAGAGATGGTTGCTAAATTGCAAGCAGGATTGAAAGAGGAAAAAAATAAAGATATGGGGCTGGTAGAGGGTGCCGCAAAGTTTTTGCAAACCATGTTAAATTACAATGCGGAGATTGTGTTGGTTAGCAAAAATCGAAAAGAATATATAGCCGCAGTTTTGCAAGCAGCAGGGATGAGTAAACAAAACATCAGTAAAATACTCATCATAGATAGAAATGATTTAATGAAGGTGGGGGGCAGTAAAGAGAGAGCTGTTACGGAGTATCTCAAGGATCCGGCACATAAAGCGGCCGCTATCACGGTCGTCAGTGACGATGATCTCAAAGATTTTTTCGCAATGAGACAAGCCGTGACAGATGCAGGTTTAAGCGATACGTTAATTGCGTATGACCCAACAAACGAGCATTTTAAGCAGTATAAGCGATTTGATTGGGCTGCTATTACGAAAGAAATCACACAAAAAATAAAACCGGATTCTCATCCTCGTCCTAACGTTTAATGCGTTTTGCATTAGGCTAGCGCTTCTCGCTGTGATTTATTAAGATGTAAGCAAATTTGTCTAAATAGGATGACATCATGGTTAAGAAGCGCGGGTTAGGGAAATCACTGGATGCGTTATTAGTAGGGTCAAATTCAATTGTCGAAGATATCGAGAGCCCTGTCCGAGACAAGTTGAGCCTGTTGCCAGTCGACTTGATTCAACAAGGTAAATACCAGCCGCGACGTGACATGGATCAAGACGCATTGCAGGATTTGGCTAATTCGATTCGTGCTCAAGGCGTGATTCAGCCTATTGTCGTGCGGCATTTATTAGGCGGACGTTATGAAATTGTGGCGGGCGAGCGGCGTTGGCGTGCGGCTCAGTTAGCGGGATTAACAGACATTCCAGCCATTATTAAAGATATTCCGGATAAAGCAGCAGTGGCAATCGCTTTGATTGAGAATATTCAGCGCGAGAGTTTAAATCCAATCGAAGAAGCAGTTGCTTTACAGCGCTTATTGGAAGAATTTTCGATGACGCATCAGCAGGTCGCGGATGCTGTCGGTAAGTCACGCACAAGCGTGACAAATTTATTGCGTTTGTTAGCATTGGCAAGTGAAGTGAGAGCGATGCTCGAGCAGGGTGACCTTGAAATGGGGCATGCGCGAGCTTTATTAACATTGCCCGCAGTTTCGCAATTAACGGTAGCGCAGACGATTGTCAACAAAAGACTGTCTGTGCGCGATACCGAAGAATTAGTGCGACGTATGCAAACACCTACCTTACCTGTGGTACCTAAATCCATTGATCCTGACATTAAACGTTTACAGCAAGATTTATCCAGTCAGCTTAAAATGGCGGTTTCAATTCATTGCAATGCAAAAGGCAAGGGCAAGGTAGTGATTCGTTATGGCAATTTGACGGAATTAGACGCGATTTTGGAATATTTTCAGTAATTCAAAATCTTTATTTTTCACATTGCAGACCCTCTAAAAAGCCATTATACTCGGCCGAATTCTCCGGAATGCGGAACGTGAGATAGTTGTGGCAACATTAACAGTTAGAAAAGAAGCATATCGAATTATTTATTGGCAACTTATTTTGATTATGGGGCTAGCATTGATATTGTTTTTATTACAAGGAATGCGAAGTGGCTTGTCAGCATTATCAGGTGGATTGGCCTGTTGGTTGCCCACGCTCTTGTTTGTTTGGCGAGTTTTTTCTGGTAGTAGTGCCGCACGTGCTGCTAAACAATTTATGCTGTTATTTGTTGTAGGAGAAACGTTTAAGTTACTGCTTTGCGCAATTTTGTTTGTGCTGATAGTGAACTATTTGCCGGTTAACATACTATCTGTCTTAATCGGTTTTGTGGGTGCGGTAACGGCTTTTTTTCTGGCTGCGATGCTTCTTCTGACTCGACATGTAGAGGTGAGTCAATGAGCGCTGCGGCTATGACGTCAGGAGAGTACATTCAACATCATCTAGATCATTTGACAGTTGATTTGACTCCGCATCTAGGCGGTAGCGGTTTTTGGGCATTTAACGTAGATACATTAATAGTGTCGATTACGTTAGGCCTTTTTCTGGCAGGTTTCTTACGCTATATTGCATCGCAAATGCGTTCCGATGTGCCTGGCAGGTTGCAAAATTTTGTTGAAATTATTATTGAGTTTGTACAGGGCACGGTGAATGAATCTTATCATGGCAAAAGTCAACTGATTGCGCCATTAGCGCTGGTCGTGTTTTTGTGGATTTTTTGCATGAATCTCATGGATTTGTTGCCGGTGGATTTATTGCCGCGTTTTTTGGGATTGTTTGGCATACATCATTTTAAAAATGTTCCTACGGCGGATCCGAATGCTACTTTTGCTATGTCGATCAGTATATTTTTACTGATTGTATTTTATAACATTACTGTAAAAGGTTTTGCGTTAGGCAAAGAAATGTTGACTAAGCCTTTCGGGCCTTATTTATTTTTTCTGAATGTGCCGTTTCGCATTATTGAAGAAGTAGCGAAACCATTTACATTGGCATTGCGACTATTCGGTAACATGTTTGCTGGTGAGCTCATATTTATTTTGATTGCTTTATTACCTTGGTGGGCGCAGTGGTTGCCGGGGGGGATCTGGGCAATCTTCCATATCTTAATTATTACTATCCAGGCATTTATTTTTATGATGTTGACGATTGTCTATTTAAGTATGGCGCATGAAACACATTGATTGACGGAGTCATTGCGAGCAAGCGAAGCTTGCGTGGCAATCCAGAATATTAATTTATTAGGAGGTCTAATGGAAATTGCAAGTATAATTGGTCAGGTTCAAGGGTACACAGCCGTGGCGGTTGGTTTGCTGCTTGGGTTATCTTCATTGGGAACCGCGATTGGGTTTGGTGTCTTAGGCGGTAAATTTCTTGAAGGTGTTGCACGGCAACCTGAATTGTCACCTATGTTAATGGTGCGTATGTTTATCGTCGCAGGTTTAGTTGACGCTTTTGCGGTTATTTCTATCGCAATGGGATTATTTTTGTTGTTCGCAGCAAAAAATCCATTAGCTAATGCAGTCTTGGCTGCAGCACAACAACAAGTGAGTTAATCAGTAGAGGGTAAGGAATGGAGATTAATGCAACCTTAATTGGCCAGCTAATCACATTTGCGGTGTTGGTGTGGTTCACAATGAAATTTGTGTGGCCGCCCATCACGAAAGCGATAGAAGAGCGTGAAAAGAAAATTGCGGCCGGGCTTGAAGCAGCGGAGCGCGGCAAGCGTGAGCTCGAAACAGCTGAACACAAAGCATTAAACATCATTCGTGAAGCCAAGCTTGAAGCATCGCACGTTGTTGAGCAAGCGCATAAGCGTTCTGTGCAGATTATTGAAGAGGCAAAAGAAAATGCACGCTTAGAAGGTAAACGCATTATTGAGCACGCACAAGAAGAAATCAAACGTGAAGTGAATCAAACTAAAGAAGCATTACGCAAACAATTGGCAGGATTAGCGATTGCCGGAGCTGAAAAAATTATTAAGCGTAATTTGGATGCCACCACGAATGCTGCATTATTAGATGAATTTGCTGCGGAAATATAATGACGACTGGAAGAATGACAACGATAGCGAGACCCTATGCAGTTGCAGCATTTGAATATGCATCAGCAAAAAACGCGTTGTCTACATGGGAAGCCATGTTAGATGCAGCCGCATTATTAACACAGGATGCTGCGGTACAACAATTGCTAACAAATCCGAAAATCACCACGAAAGAATTAACTGAATTATACTGTGATGTTTTAACGTCATTACTGGATCCTGAAAAAATTCACTTTATTCGTTTGTTGGCGGACTATCATCGCTTTGCTGTGTTGCCTGATATCGCTGCATTATTCAAATCCTATTGCGCACTTGCCGAGAAGAAGCTGACAGTAAAAGTGACATCCGCAACAAAATTGGATGATAAGTATAAACAAAAATTAGTAAAAGCATTGACGGCACGATTACAGCGACACATTTCTTTAGATTGCAGTGTAGATGCCGATTTGCTAGGAGGCGCGGTGATTGTGGCAGATGATACGGTGATTGATGGTTCCGTGCGCGGCAAATTAAATCGAATGGTTGAGTTTATTTCCAGAATTTCTTTGAGGTAAGGTATGCAATATACGCAATTAAGTCCATCTGAAATTAGTGAGTTAATCAAACAACGAATCCAGAAGTTTGACATTGCAGCTGAGATTCGTACCGAAGGAACGATCGTTAGTCTTAAAGATGGTATTGTGCGTATTCACGGGCTTGCTGATGTGATGCAAGGTGAAATGATTGAATTCGCTGATAATACTTATGGTTTGGCCATGAATCTTGAGCGCGATTATGTGGGTGCTGTCGTGTTAGGTCGTACTGATCATTTGGCGGAAGGTCAAGTTGTAAAATGTACCGGGCGAATTTTAGAAGTGCCTGTGGGGGAAGCATTATTAGGTCGCGTTGTCAATGCGCTGGGACATGCTATTGATGGTAAAGGAGTTATTGAAACAATACAAACATCGCCGGTTGAAAAAGTAGCGCCTGGGGTCATCGCGCGTCAACCAGTTTCGCAACCGTTGCAAACAGGATTAAAGTCAATTGATTCTATGGTGCCAATTGGCCGCGGACAACGTGAATTAATTATTGGCGATAGACAAACGGGTAAAACTGCTGTTGCGATTGACGCTATCATTAATCAACGTGATACCGGTGTTAAATGTATTTACGTGGCGATTGGACAAAAAGCATCATCGATTGCGGCTGTTGTGCGTAAGTTAGAAGAGCATGCTGCTATGGCACATACCATTATCGTTGCAGCGCCTGCAGCAGAAGCAGCCGCATTGCAATTCATCGCACCTTATGCGGGTTGTTCGATGGGCGAATATTTTCGTGACAAAGGTGAAGATGCGCTCATTATTTATGATGATTTAACTAAACAAGCCTGGGCGTATCGACAAATTTCATTATTGTTACGTCGTCCACCAGGACGTGAAGCATATCCAGGCGATATTTTTTATTTACATTCGCGCTTACTGGAGCGTGCATCACGAGTGAATGCAGAACATATAGAAAGAATAACTAACGGCAAAGTAAAAGGCAAAACAGGTTCTCTCACCGCGTTACCGATCATTGAAACACAAGCAGGGGATGTTTCTGCATTTGTATCAACAAACGTGATTTCGATTACCGATGGACAAATTTTCTTGGAAACGGATTTGTTTAATTCGGGTATTCGTCCAGCAATTAATGCAGGTTTATCAGTATCACGTGTGGGTGGGGCAGCGCAGACGAAAATTATTAAAAAGTTGGCAGGGGGTGTGCGTCTTGCTTTGGCGCAATATCGTGAATTGGCTGCGTTCTCTCAATTTTTATCTGATTTGGATGAATCCACTCGTAAACAATTAGAGCGTGGGCAGCGTATTACTGAAATTATGAAACAAAAACAATATCAACCTTTATCAGTAGCTGAAATGGCAATCATATTATTCGCTGCAGATCAAGGTTTTCTTGATAGCGTGGCACTCAATAAATTAGCTGAATTTGAACACGAATTACTTGCCGATTTGCGCAAAAATCATAGTGAGTTGATGGATAAAATTAATCAGACGGGCGATTATAACGATGACATCGCCAAAGAATTTCGCCGCATTATTGAATTGCGTAAAAAGAATTACATAGGTTAAACATGGCCATAGCAAAAGAGATACGCACTAAAATTCGCAGCATTAAGAACACGCAAAAAATTACGCGCGCCATGGAGATGGTTGCTGCAAGTAAAATGCGTAAAGCACAAGAACGTATGCATCATGCTAAGCCCTACGCAAAAAAAATATTACAAGTGATCGGACATTTAGCGAAAGGGCATCCTGAATATCAGCATCCTTATTTACAAGAGCGCGAAATTAAACATGTCGGTTTTGTTGTGGTCACGACAGACCGTGGCTTGTGCGGTGGATTGAATACCAATTTATTAAAAACAACCATTCAAGATATCAAAGAATGGAAAAATAAAACCGCTGAAATTAATTTATGTTTAGTAGGCACAAAGGGAGAAGCATTTTTTAAACGTGTTGGCGGCCAAGTGCTTGCGCAGGCAGATCATTTGGGTGATGCGCCGACTATTATGAATTTAATTGGTATCGTAAAAGTGATGTTGGATGCTTATACTGATGATCGAATTGATGCGCTTTATTTATGTTCCAATGAATTTATTAACACGATGCGACAAGAGCCGCGTATACAACAAATTTTACCCATTGTGCCATCAACAAATGAAGCGCTTACGCACTATTGGGATTACATTTATGAACCAGATAATGCACGTGTGTTGCTGGATCAATTGCTGACTCGCTATATTGAGTCACAAGTATACCGCGGTGTCATTGAAAATATTGCTTGTGAACAAGCAGCAAGAATGATTGCTATGAAAAATGCGACAGACAGTGCTGCAGAATTAATTGATGAATTGGAAATGGCATATCACAAGGCACGTCAAGCAGCGATTACACGCGAACTAACAGAAATTGTTGCAGGCGCTGCGGTGGTGTAGGGAATAGTATTGTCATGCCAGCAAAAGCGGGCATCCAGAAAATATTGAATGTTGAGGTAAAAAAACAATGAGCGTTGGTCATGTGGCAGAAATTATCGGTGCGGTTGTTGACGTAGAATTTCCACGTAATGCAGTGCCCAAAGTATACGATGCACTCACCATAGACGATAATCATCTTGTGTTAGAAGTTCAACAACAACTCGGTGACGGAGTAGTACGCACAATTGCGATGGGGATCACCGATGGGTTGCGTCGCGGTTTAGCTGTGAAAAATACAGGTCATCCTATTACGGTTCCAGTGGGCAGACCCACACTGGGACGCATTATGGATGTACTGGGTAATGCAATTGATGAAGCAGGCGCGATTAAGGCTGAACAACATTTGCCGATTCATCGTCCAGCACCTACTTTTGCAGAACAAGCAGCTTCTGAAGAATTACTCGAAACAGGCATTAAAGTGATTGACTTGGTTTGTCCTTTTGCCAAAGGCGGTAAAGTCGGATTGTTCGGCGGCGCAGGGGTTGGAAAAACAGTTAATATGATGGAGCTCATTCGTAACATTGCAATTGAACATAGTGGTTATTCTGTGTTTGCAGGTGTTGGCGAACGCACACGTGAAGGAAACGATTTTTATTTAGAAATGAAAGAATCAAAAGTACTCGACAAAGTATCATTAGTGTATGGTCAAATGAATGAACCACCTGGTAATCGTTTACGCGTTGCATTAACTGGCTTAACGATTGCTGAAAGTTTCCGTGATGAAGGTCGTGATGTGTTGTTATTTATTGATAATATTTATCGTTACACATTAGCAGGCGTTGAAGTGTCTGCATTGCTAGGCCGTATTCCCTCTGCTGTAGGGTATCAACCAACGCTTGCAGAAGAAATGGGAACATTACAAGAGCGCATTACTTCCACTAAAAAAGGTTCAATCACGTCAGTGCAAGCCGTGTATGTGCCGGCAGATGATTTAACAGATCCGTCTCCTGCGACTACATTTGCACACTTAGATGCAACCGTTGTGTTGTCACGCCAAATTGCTGAGTTAGGTATTTATCCGGCAATTGATCCCTTAGATTCAACGAGTCGTCAATTGGATCCTTTAATTGTTGGACAAGAACATTATGATATAGCGCTTTCAGTGCAAAGGACGTTGCAACGTTATAAAGAATTAAAAGACATTATCGCGATCTTGGGAATGGATGAATTATCTGAAGAAGATAAGCTGACTGTAACACGTGCGCGTAAAATTCAGCGTTTTCTATCGCAACCCTTTTTTGTTGCAGAAGTATTTACTGGAACACCAGGTCGTTATGTTCCTATTAAAGAAACCATCCGTGGATTTAAAGGCATTGTGAGCGGTGAATATGACCATTTGCCTGAACAAGCCTTTTACATGGTGGGTACCATTGATGAAGCAGTTGAGAAAGCGAAATCTTTATAAGGTGTATGGGAGATGACCCGGGTGACATTACGTTTAGATATTGTCAGTGCTGAGGAAGAAATTTTCTCGGGTGAAGCCGAAATGATCTTTGTTACTGGCGAATTAGGAGAGTTGGGCATTGCACCGGGACACGCACCTTTAATTACTTCCCTCCGGCCAGGCAATGTGCGCGCTGTATTGCCTAATAAGTTAGAAGAAGTTTTCTATGTTTCAAGCGGTATGTTAGAAGTGCAGCCTTATATTGTGACAGTCTTGGCAGATACGGTGTTACGTGCAGGCGATATTGATGAGGCGGCGGCAATCGAAGCGAAAGAACGTGCAGAAAAAATGTTGGCAGATCGTGCTGCAGAAGTAGACTTAGCAAAAGCAACAGCAGAATTAGCTGAAGCCATTGCGCAAATTCGAGCAATTCGCCGTTTGAAAAAGCATGGTAAATAATTGCTTATATTGATGCAGAGACTGCAAGAGATAGATAACCTCAGGTTAGATAGGTTAATATGGGTGTACTCGACGTATTAGCAAGGAATGCCGCAATGAAGCAATCACCTGACACAAATCATAAAAAATCTCGTCATACAGCCTTGGACGGGCTTTTTCGGTATGCAAGTGTTTTAAATTTTGGTGAAGTGCATGTTAAGTTCGATCATAACACAGGATTAAAAGCGATCGTTGCTATTCATAATTTAAAACGTGGTTCAGCCATCGGTGGATGTCGATTAATTCATTATTCTAATGCAGATGCTGCTTTCGAAGATGCATTACGCTTAGGGTATACGATGAGTTTAAAAGCAGCGATTAGTAATTTAAACCACGGTGGCGCAAAAGCAGTCTTAATGAAACCAAAAGTGATTGAAGATCGTAAAGCCTATATGGAGGCGTTTGCAGATTTTGTACATGATCTAGGCGGGCGTTATATCACAGCGGAAGACAGCGGTACGAGTCCGGAGGACATGGACATTATTGAAAAACGTACGCCATTTGTAGTGGGCACAACATCGTCGGGTGCAGGAGATCCTTCTCCTTATACTGCATTGGGTGTGAAGCGCGGCATAGAAGCTGCTGTAAAATTTAAATTAGACCGAGAAGATTTGCATGGGATACATGTCACTATTCAAGGTGCGGGGCATGTTGGATATTATTTAGCGAAGGAATTGCACGCAAGCGGCGCGCGTTTAACAATGTGTGATGTCAATGCAAAATCTTTGCAGCGTTGCGTGGATGAATTTGGCGTAAACGTTTGTGCCCCGGATGTTATTTATGATGTGCAAGCAGATGTGTTTGCACCTTGCGCATTAGGCGCTATTCTTAGGTTAGATACCATTAAACGATTACGTGTTGCTATTGTGGCTGGATCGGCAAACAATCAACTTGCGCATCAAAAGCACGGAATGTTATTGCGTGAACGAGATGTTCTTTATGCTCCTGATTTTGTGGTGAATGCAGGTGGGTTGATTTATGTTGCCGCAGTGTATGATCATGTCAGTATTCAACAAGCAAAGCATCAAACAAACAATCTTTATCAAATTCTAACGGAAATCTTTACCCAATCAGAAGAAGAAAATCTGGCAACCAATACGGTCGCAGAAAAAATTGCGTTAGAGCGATTGCGATAAAAAAGCATAATGGGGAGCAGGCTGCTAACGCTTGCGAGGAGTAGGGTGATGAGATTGATTAGAAGGAGTCTCTTCTAAGCCCGGTGGGAAATTCGGTATTTCTGTTTCTTTGCTATGACTATGACTAGAAGATTCTTCTATTATAGCAGAAGGCGATCTGCTGGCTAATGGCAAAGTAGATTGTCGCATCTGCTGAAGAAACACCTGTATTTCTTGAGTTGAGCTTTGACTTGAACGGATAAAATCTTTTAACTCTTGCTCAATTAATTCATCTAATGCAGGCAGTTTCAATTCGTTAGATTCCGCCTGCTGTAATAAATTGATGACGTCCTTGTTATTATATTGATGCGCCAGTGATAAAGCAGTTTCTCCTGTTGCATCTTTCATCGCCAAAAATTTTTGCGAGTGATTGCAAGCAAGAATCCATTTTACAGAATTAACATTCTGGGTGATGACAGATTGATGAAGAGCTGTCAGTTTCCTGGAATCTTGCACGGTCACGTCAAGTTCCGGATGTCGCAATAAGCAAGCAATAATACGTAAATTTCTCGTGAATATTGCCATATGAATGGGATAAAGCAGTCTTTCTTTCTGCTGAAGCACCGGAAAGTTAACATTCACAGCATAGGATAAATCTTTTTTTATGGAAAGTGCGAACGATAACGCTGACTCATCTTGATTATAAATCAAGGAAAACAATAATGTTTTACCTGCATGATTTTGAAAATTTCCTAAATTTTCATTTAAATAATTTTCAATACTTTTAAGGCGATCTTGTTCTAATTGAGCAAGCGCTTTTTTCCTCTGCGTATCGTCTGTTTCTTTTTGCTCTTGTGCCTTTACTTCCTGGACTGAATGATCTGCTTCTTTTCGTTCCTGCTCTGGCGGCGTTTCTTCTGGTGCATTTTCGCGTGAGGGCTTGGGTGGATGAACCGCATAAACTTGACAACCAATAAAATAATACCCGTTGTTAAAACGCGAACCGCGCTCATTGCGTTTTAAACTATCATACACCGCATTACATGCTTTCTGAAAATCTTCTGTTGTAAATAATAAATTTTTATGGTTTGCATCAAAAAGAGTATAACCTTTTTTTAATTTTCCACGATTTTCTGGTTGATAATGAATGCAAATAGCATGAGAAGTATTGTTAACTCGCAATAATTTGCCAGGATGATTCGTTGCGAGCTCGACTATATCGTTCCATTGAGATTGGAAGTCGGAATGAATTCGCGTTTCTGTATGGAGTAGCTTATAAGAAGGAGGCAAAGTGACTCCTTTTTTCTGTTCAGTTTTATCAGAATCAGAGGAAAGTTCTGGCGGTAAAACACCCAATTTAATATTCAAGTTAAGTAAATCGCCCTCCGAGTGAATAAAATAGGCATGTTGCATGAAATTGAGATATTCAATATAGGTTGAAACCCGACGTTGCATTTCTATTAATTCAGGCTTTATCGTTGCGATCTCAGGTATATTGAATTCTTGTTCTAACGATGCCAATAGTCGTAAGAGCACGCGAAAATGGCTGGTTTCGGCAGAAGTAAAGAGCCACCAATTTCTTTTACTTGCTTCCTGTTGCCAACTTTCAGGATTAATTTGAATATAATGAAAGGCTTCCTCGATTTGTTTTGGACTATGTGCAAAAATTCTTAATAAAGGCTCGCTTAGTGAGGCAATTAATCGCGTGATTTCTTCAATGCGCGGAAATTCTAAATCGTAAAGATCATGTGCGGTTTGTTCGATATAAGCATCTGTCTTGCCAAGACAATAACCTTGCTCTATCGATAATTTTATTCCCTGATAGTGCTGCCAATAAAGAGCAAGTTGACGAATTTTTTCGAGAAATTTGACTTGAGAATAATTTTCGACAAGATTGATTTGTAACTGCTTTGGCGCATCGTTTGGCATAGGATCCTGAATAGATACATTCTTAACTTTGTTAAGTATATACCCATTACACCTCAAGATGCGCTTTTTCTCAATTAGAACGTTTCAACTTTTTGCAATTTGGATGTTAAAATCTCGCATCTTGAGGTGTAATGAGTATAGCAGGGTCTTATGTATTTTGGCGGGTCTTCCTTGGTGAATTTGGCGCCAGACTTTGTTTTAATTCATTGAATCTATTGATTACTGTCTCGAAAAGTTCAATGAGAGTCTGTTCCTCCGGAGTAGCCGGACTCTGTAATTTCATTTTACGGACAAGATCTTGATGAGAGGTTTTGCTCGATAAAGCAAAAACGGCTTGGCAGTCTTTCAGTATCTCTTGCAGTGACTCTGTCACACGTGGAGATGACTCAGAGCCTGGCTCACAATAAGCGAGTATTGCCTGCTGCAACGCAGGAATTTTTTTGGCAAAAAAATCAGCCTTAAAAGGTAATAAGAGATTCGTATTGATGACACCGAGCAAATGCCCTCTCGCCAAGAGTTCAACTAAAATCTTTTTGTAATTCTCTTGTCGGCTGGGGTGTTTTTTAAGGCCCAGCAGAGTCCAGGTGATATAGGAAATTCCATCCGGGTCAGCAGCAGGCGTTTTTACCTTTAAGGCTTGACTGACAGCCTGAACGTGACCTGAAAAACAGTCGAGACCGAGCGGTGACTTAGGTTCTGGATCATTGGGTTTAAAACAACTGAACATGTGCGTTTCCTCGATAGCAAGTGAGCATATCATCCTAAAT
>CAZAEO010000050.1:0-15300 GCA_964484285.1 uncultured Coxiellaceae bacterium
TTACGCTCAGGATGACAGATTTGAAACATTTGCCATTTTTGTCGTGTACAGAGAATTTTTTTATAAAGTAGATCAACTGGTCTGGTTTCGCCATCAAGTCCAGTTTCAGAAAGCGATATTAAATTAGGAAATTATTTTTTTAATAAACAGCACAATCAATTGAGTAAGTTTGTGATGTTTAGTTCACAGGAAGCAAGGCCTGGTAAATTAGAGCGTTTCGATACTAGCTATGAAAAAAATGGGGTCAGCAATATCTTTTTAAGTTTCGAACCATTGACTGGAAAACGTTGGGTGAATGTAGCCGAAAGACGTACAAGAATTGATTGGGCCAGGCACATACAAGAGCTAGTTGAAGTTCATTACCCACAAGCTAAAAAAATAAGATTAGTTGTTGATAATTTAAATATACATACGGGGGCTGCGCTTTACGAATTATTAGAACCTATGCATGCTAGAAAAATAATCGAAAAAATTGAATTTCATTACACGCCTAAGCAGGGTAGTTGGTTAAATATGGCTGAGATCGAATTAAGCCATATTTTTAGGCAATGTTTAAATCGAAGATTAGCTGGCATTGATGATGTAAAAAAAGAAGTAAATGTTTGGATGGAAGCCCGTAATAAAAATGCTTATGTTATTAATTGGCAATTTACAACGGAAGATGCAAGAGTTAAATTAAAAAGACTCTATCCGACCATTAAAGACAAAATTAAAGAAACCGAGTAGTACTGAGTTATTTTCGACAAAAATTAGGAATATCTAACTCATGCTCATCCATTTTTTGCGGCAAATTGCCTTGCCTTACCGTATATTCAATATGTTCTAGGGACAAACCGCGAGTTTCCGGTACGAAATAATAACAAAATAAAAAACTAAGTCCACACATCAATCCATAACTACTAAAGGTGAAGACAGCTCCCCATTTTTCGAGAGTCGATAAAAAAGTCAATGCAACAATAAAATTGGTCCCCCATTGAATGGCGGTTACGAAACTCATGGCAAAACCACGAATATTAAGTGGATAAATTTCCGCGATAATCAACCAAAATAATGATCCTAAGCTGACTGAATAGCCAGCGATATAAAGAATTAAAAAAATGAAGGTCATCCATGAAACATGATGTGAAAACATCCAGCTAACAACGACTAAGCTGCAGGCGGCTAATAATGTGCCACCCAACAATAAACGGCGACGTCCTAATTTATCGACTATGAAAATGGCAGCAATGCTCATCAGTAAATTGACCAATCCTAAACTACAGGTTGCGAGTAATTGCGCGCCATGCTGTTGAAATCCGGCATGAGAAAAAATAATCGGACCATAATACATGACAGTATTGATGCCCATTAATTGCTGAAAAATACCGAGACCTAGACCAATCACCAATACAGGCAAAAGCGAGCGAGAAAATAATTCTTGCCAACGGCCATGTGTCAGAAGGATATTATGCGTAATAGCAGATAATTCAGCAGAAACAGCAGGCTGGTGACGGATTTTTTGCAAAATCGCCCGTGCTTTTTCAGTTTCGCCTTTTAATACCATAAAGCGAGGCGATGGAGGTAATAATAAAACACCGATAAAAAACAAGATGGCAGGAAGCATGCCAGTAAAAAATATCAGTCGCCATGATTCAGTTGAAATCAATAAATAACTGACTAAAAATGCAACCATCTGACCGCTTGTAATCATGACACCATTTAGCAAAACTAAAGCGCCACGATGTTTAGTGGGTGCAAGTTCAGAAATAAAGAACGGTGCGACATACGATGTAATGCCGATAGCGATACCAATAATAAGTCGACTGAAAATTAAAAAGGGAACACTGGTTGCAAAGGTTTCACACAGCGTTCCTATGATAAATGCAAGTGACATGCAAATTAACATGCGTTGGCAGCCGAAATAATCGGTCAGTTTGCCGCTACAGAGAGAGCCAACGAGCGCGCCTAACACTACGGCGCTTACGATGTATTCCTGGGCAAGCGTGCTAAGCGGCATGCTTTGTCTGATAAACACTAATGCGCCGGCAATAATGCCTGTATCATATCCAAATAAAAAACCACCGAGAGCCGCAATACTTGAAAAAAGAATAATGTAAAAATGCGATGGATGCAGGAAACGCATAATTTTCTTCCTTGAAAATGTTACGCAACAATTTTTATGAACGGTTACTTTCTTGATTTATGAATTGGTAAAAACCATAACAGAGCATTCCCATAGTGAATGCAAGGAAAAGGCAAGAAATCAATTCATAGAAGTTGATAAAGTAGTCGTAACTGCTGAAGTCCCATTCAAAGCGATTTATTCTATAAATAAGTAAGCCAAGCGCATAACCTAACCAAAAATAAAAATAGTTATGTTTGGTTTGCCAATAAAAAATAATGTAATAAACCATAGGCAGCCAAAATAAATAAAATAAAATGAACGTGATACCGCCACCTACGTGCAAAAGAAATCGACTGACAAAAGGAAATTCGACATTGTTTAGCGCGAGGATGCCGATTACGAACAGCAAAACCCCAACAATGCTTTGTTTTTTGTTTTTGGGAAATTCACAAAGATGATTCCATAATGGCTTAAGCATAAAATATCCTTATAAAAAATAGTTGGCAGAGCGTTTCAGCCAGCGTAACCATAAAATGATTGCACCTAATAATGTCATAATGATATTTGCAACTTGTATTCCAATCAATCCGAAGTGGAACACAAAACCAAACAGATAAGCGATTGGAATAAAACCAAACCATGTGCTCACTAACATCACTACCATCGGCCAACGGGTGTCAAACAAACCACGTAGCGTACCTATTTTAATTTCTAAAATAGTATCAAAAATTAAACGAAATCCAGTTAGAATTAAAACAATGCTGGCAAGTCGTACCGTTTCCGCCATCTCAGTATGCGTGTGCAAATAAAGTTTCACCAGCGTATGTGGAAATAGAATAAAAATAAAGGTTACTAATAATGCAAATGATATGCCAACAAATTGGGTCGCGTTAGCATAGCGTTTGATGAGAGCATGATCAGCCGCACCACGGGCTTGACTGACCAATACACCGCCTGCTTGTGATAATGCTAATATGGGCACGACCAGCAAAATGTAATATTGTGTGACGATTTGTTGCGCGGCTAAGGCATTTTCTCCTAGCCATCCTACGATGATGATCACAGTAAAAAAAGATAATAAATCGCCGGCCATTTGTAAGGTGATCGGCCAGCCGATGCTAAGTAATTTTTTCATAAAATGAAAAGTGCACGGGACTTGCCATTTAAACAATTGGTACACTTTAAAATCTGCTACCGTGGCGCAGACAAAAATATAAATGACCAAGTTTATCCAACTTAACAAAACCCAGGCCAATGCAAGCCCTGGCACGCCGAAACGCGGGATAAACCCTGCTCCATAAATAAAAAGAGGAGCAAATATAATAAAGAGAATAGCGCTTATGATGCTTGTTAATAAAACAACTCGCTGTTTACCGATGGCGATTAAAATTTGTTGAGTAGCGATAGAGCCAAGTAAGCCAGGAATAGCGAATGCGTAAACGAAGAAATAATTTTGTAGGATGTTTACCAGCGTGGGATCTTGACCAAGCGTAATTAAAATAGGTTTGATGGAGAGGGGTATGATTAATACGAGAGCGCTGATAATTAACCCAAGCAGCCAACCTTGTTGCAAGATACCACCGACATCTTGAAATCGTTTTGCACCAAAAGCATGTCCGGCAACTACACTGATGGCAAATAAAGGTGAACTTGAGATTAAAAATAATGGAAGCTGTGTTGCAGTGATCAACGCGCTAGCAGCAAGTTCAGTATGCCCTAGTCGAGCGACAAACAACATGCCCCAAAAACTGGCGATAACGTTGACTAACCTGCTAGTCGTGATCGGCAGAGCGATGCTCCACACTTTTTTAATAAGTGCTTTTGTTGATATGGGCTGCATGTTAGCTTCTCGTATGAGACTGACAAACTACAGGACGAGTCTGTATTGGGTCAAGTGTTAGCCATTTTACTTTTTAAAAATAAGGAAATTATGCACAGCAAACTACCGTACAATAGATTGAAACGTGAGTTGGGAATAGTTGGCGCAACGATGATGGGGTTAGGCTCTATTGTTGGGACAGGTATTTTTGTTAGTATCGGTGTAGCTGCGGGTAGTGCAGGCCCTTCTGTTATTCTAGCCATCGCGTTGGCGGCAATTGTGGCAACCTGCAATGCTTTTTCCAGCGCTCAACTCGCAGCTAGCCATGCGGTAAGCGGAGGCACTTATGAATATGGTTATCGTTACTTGCATTCTTGGTTCGGTTTTACCGCTGGCTGGATGTTTTTGTGCGCTAAAACTGCGTCTGCTGCCACTGCGGCACTTGGATTTGCAGGTTATCTCATACATTTATTTAATTTGAGCTCTGTTCCAATTATTCCAATTGCTGCTTGTACTTCTGTAGTGCTAACTAGTTTAGTATTAAGCGGCCTTAGACAGGCAGCGTGGGCAAATAGTGTGATTGTTTCAGTAACATTAGTAGCACTCGTGCTGTTTGTAGTATGCGGATTACCTGATGTATTTAATCAGGGGGCAGTCCATCTGAAACCGTTTTTTCCTTTCTCTGAAAAAAGGGTTAGCGGGTTCTTTTATGCAACAGCATTGATGTTTGTGGCTTACACAGGTTATGGGCGTGTTGCAACGCTTGGCGAAGAAGTAAAAAACCCAAAAACACTTATTCCGCGTGCTATTATCGTGACGCTTATTGTGAGTGCAATTCTTTATATTGCTGTTGGTTTAGTTGCTGTAGGCACCGTTGGTGCAGAAAATCTTGCTCAAGCAACACAAAACCACGCAACACCGCTCGAAAGGGCGGCGCGCATGATAGGTACTCCTGGACTTGGAATCATAGTAGCCATTGGAGCATGCGCATCTATGTTGGGTGTGTTATTAAATCTTATTCTTGGACTCTCTCGAGTTGTATTGGCAATGGGTAGGCAAGGTGATTTGCCTCTTTTGTTTGGTCATGTTTCAGAGAAAGGACGCGCTCCGTCAGCTGCGGTCATTGGTGTTGGTATGGCCATTACGGGTCTCACGTTAACGGGTAGTGTTGAAACAACATGGGCATTCAGTGCTTTTACTGTGTTGATTTATTATTCCATCACCAATCTTGCTGCGTTGCGTTTACCAAAAGTGGATCGTCTTTATCATCCTGTTTTTGCAATAGGCGGATTGATTGCTTGTCTCTTTTTAGCTTTTTGGGTTCCAGGAAAAATTTGGGTGACTGGCTTAGGGTTGATTGTAATGGGTCTTGCCTGGCATGTGGTTGCTAATAAACTATGGAAATAATCTGATTTGTCCTACGTGATACGTTTTTCTTCCTGAAAATCTGGAAGTCGGGAAAAGTTCCTTTTCCTTTTAAATCCATGTCCATAGGGCACGAAAGATGCCCGAGATTTAGAAATAATGCCATTGGTTTTTAAGAAAATCATCCAAAAGCTGTGAAGGGTTACTAAGTAGGTACCAATGTTAAGGTTATTGCCCACTTAATATCAATCTATTGATAAACATTAATAAAATAAGTAGGTAATCGCTCTTCACAAGTAGGCATTAACTTTGATAAAATTACCCACTTAAAATATAGTAGGTATATTGAATGAGTTCACTTGCCCCAGAATATCTAGATAAACTTGCTTTCAGCGCTGAACAAATTAGCGTCTTGCGCTCCTTAGGAGAATACCGAGGGAAACAAGCTCTTTTCTTCAAGCAATCACCCGAAGCCCTTAAAAGCTTACAACTGGTTGCTAAAATTGAATCGAGTGAATCTTCGAACCGATTAGAAGGTATAGAGCTACCCCATAAAAGAATTGAAGAACTGATAATAAAAGATACCACTCCTAAAAATCGATCCGAACAAGAAATAGCTGGGTATCGAGATGCATTAAATCTTATTCATGAATCAGGCGAACACATGCCCTTCACTCCAAATGTCATTCTGCAATTGCATACTATATTATGCCGTTATATGGCCAACCCAGGAGGACGCTTTAAAGCAACTGATAATGAGATTATTGAAAATCATCCCGATGGGACAAAGCGTATTCGTTTTACACCTACCAAAGCACATCTAACGCCCGATGCAGTTGATCAATTAACAAAAAATTATTCGAGAGATGTAGAAGAACAAAAACAAGATGCGCTTATTTTAATTCCACTAGCCATTCTTGATTTTTTATGTATTCATCCTTTTAGCGATGGTAACGGTCGCATGTCGCGTTTATTAACATTAATGCTTCTCTACCAATTTAACTACCAAGTAGGGCGTTACATAAGTTTGGAGCGAGTTTTTGAAGAAAGTAAAGAAAGTTATTACGAAACACTTGAGGAAAGCTCTCAAAATTGGCATTCGGACAAGCATGATGTGAAACCTTGGTTAAATTATTTTTGGGGCGCACTATTACGCGCCTATCGAGAATTTGAAGAACGTGTTGGCGTTATTACCACAAGCAGGGGTTCAAAAACAGAATTGGTACGGTTGGCTATTAATCGAAAAATGGCGCCATTTTCTATTAGCGACATTGAGTCTGATTGTCCAGGCATTAGTCGAGATATGATTCGTCAAATTTTAAGAAAAATGCGTGATGAAGAGTTAATTACAGCAAGCAGTAGTGGGCGTGGCGCAATGTGGCAAAGAACATTTAAGTAGTGAGCTGTTAAGAGGGAAGCACAAAATTGGATTTTAAAAAGAAAAACTAATCCCGAATTGATGCTATTTATCTTAGACAAAAATACCAATGATCTTATTGGTGCCACTGGCTTTCAAAGATTAGGGTCTATTTACAATTCATTTTCTCGCTGCAAAAAGAGCATGAAGAGCCGAATACGTGACCCGTACGTTCGGTTCTGTGGGAAGTCGGAGACCGCGAGGTCTCCACTTACCCGATACAAGATATTTTCCTGAATGACAGTGTGCTAGATTTCTTGTCTTGTGTGGTCTAAATTGCGGAGGTCATTATAAACGGTCACATAATGGTTTATTGTATTAAGTAAGCCTGTTTCAAATTTTATTTTTGGGAAAAATCCCAATTGTGATTTTATTTTAAATGTATCGACTGCGTATCTCCAGTCATGCCCCAGTCTATCTTTTACAAACGAAATTAATGAATGATATGATTTTTTCATAGGCCTGATTTTATCCATCCTATGGCAGATCTTATTTGCTAATGCCAAATTACTTATTTCATTATTACCGCCAATATTATACGTATCGCCCGTTTTTCCTTTTTGTAAAATCAATTCAATAGCTGAGCAATGGTCTTCGACATGTACCCAATCTCGAATATTGGAACCATCACTATAAATAGGGATAGGTTGCCACTCTATACAAGAACGTATTACTGTCGGAATAAATTTTTCTAAATGCTGATAAGGGCCATAATTATTGGAACAATGACTGATGGTAACAGGAAAATTATAGGTCTGGTAATAAGCTCGCGCTAAGTGATCTGATGCCGCTTTGCTAGCAGCGTAGGGAGAGTTGGGTGCATAAGAAGAATTTTCTGTGAAAGGTAAATCATTAAGACTTAATGAGCCATATACCTCATCGGTTGATACATGGTGAAAACGATGGTTATTTTTCATTTTTGTCCAAAATTTCAGGGCAGTCGATAATAAAGCATGCGTTCCCATCACATTAGTACTCATGAAATCCCCAGGATTCAAAATGGATCGATCAACATGTGACTCAGCAGCAAAATGGATGACGGTGTCAATTTCTTGTTCAGAAAAGATAGCGCTTAATAAGGACAGGTCTAATATATTTCCCTTAATAAATCTATAATTTGGAGAGCTACTAACCGTTTCAAGGTTTTCTAGATTACCCGCATAAGTTAAATCATCTAATACAGTAATTTTATCTTTTGCGTGACGATTTAACCAATAATGAATAAAGTTCGCTCCAACAAATCCAGCACCACCAGTGACTAATATATTACGCATAACAGCCTCATTCCGTTGCTAGTTCTGTTTCTTTGTTCTCTAATAATTCCAATAAATATTTTCCATAATCACTTTTCTCTAATGATTTTGCTATACATTCAAACTGTGATATATCAATAAATCCTTGACGGTAAGCAATTTCTTCAAGACACGCAATTTTTAATCCTTGTCGCTGTTGCATGGTTTCTACAAAAATACCGGCATGAAATAAAGATTCAGGTGTTCCTCCATCAAGCCAGGCAGTCCCTCTTCCTAGCATATTGACATGTAAAGAATTCATTTCAAGATAGGCACGATTCACATCAGTAATTTCGAGTTCGCCGCGTTGAGATGGTCCAAGTTGCCGCGCAATTTCAGTAACATATGAATCATAAAAATAAAGTCCAGTTACAGCCCAGTTTGATATGAATTGTTTTGGTTTTTCAACCAAATGTAAAGGCTGATTTTTATTATCTAATTCAGCCACGCCATATGCCCCTGGATTTTTTACGCGATATACAAAAATGGTGGCGCCATCCTCACATTGGGTAGCCATTTTTAACTGTCCAACCAGGCTTTGACCATAGAAGATATTATCCCCCAAAATTAATGCGCAAGATTGTTTTTGTATAAAATCTTCTGCAATCAATAATGCCCGCGCTATTCCGTCAGGGTTGGTTTGTTTTGCATAATTAAAATGTAATCCCCATTGCTTGCCTGATCCCAATAACCGTTTATACAGAGGCAAATCCCGCTCAGTAGATATAATCAATATCTCTCTAATATGAGCTAACATAAGTATACTGAGGGGATAATAAATCATTGGCTTATCATAAACAGGCAGCAAGTGTTTACTTACCGCTAAACTTGTTGGATACAGACGTGTGCCCGATCCACCAGCAAGAATGATTCCTTTCCTTGGCATAGATAAATGAGTCCTTAAAATTTTTCATGATGATCCATTGATAAGGTCTGAATTTCTTCTCCTGTTACTTCTAACATAAAAAAGCTCCATTTGTTTAAATGAAGCAAAATAACCGATTTCTTAAGGTAATTCAAAAAAATTTTTCAGAAGAGGGTCTAGGAATGCAGGATATGATATTGTATTTTAATAATAAAATCATCTACAATATAAGGATGTCATGCAAAACATCGCGTGCAAAACAATGCGATGCAGCAGCGGCTTCTATCCGCTTGAAAGAAACAATCAGATCTGAATCAGTAGGTTCATCAAAAAATGAGCGCTGCGGCTCATGTTCTCGGATATATTGTTTGGCCGCATTGCGCAATATTTTTAATTCATCCTCATTTTTTGCACTTCCAATATGTTTTGCAATCTTGGTTGTGTCTTTTTCATACCATACGACTTGAACTGCGGCAGTACCTGAGGATGTGCGGACTATGCGTATACGATAAACGAACATATTATTTCTAGGTACCCAGATAGGTGCTACCCATGTTTTCGGTATGACCATCCATTTATGGCGTCCCGGAGAGGATTCGAACCTCCGACCTGCCCCTTAGGAGGGGGCTGCGCTATCCAACTGTGCCACCGGGACTCTTCTTTGGCATGAGGGCACTTCTTTATTTTTTTCGGACTTCCAATAAATGAATGCGACGATTGTCGCTATGTAATATTTTGAAGAGGTAATTTTCAATTTGAATCGTTTCGCCACGTTTAGGCAAGTGACCGAAACTTTTCGATAAGAGTCCGCCTAGAGTATCGAATTCTTCGTCGTTAAATTCTGTGTTGAAATATTCATTAAAATCATCAATTGGAGTAGATGCTTTAACCGTATAGTAACCTTCCTCGTGTTTTTTAATATCATCATCTTCGTCGATATCATATTCGTCTTCGATGTCGCCAACGATTTGTTCCAACACATCTTCGATTGTCACAAGACCAGCAACATGGCCAAATTCGTCAATTACAATGGCCATATGATTGCGATTGATTCGGAATTCACGCAATAAAATGTCAAGACGTTTATTTTGCGGAATAAATATGGCGGGACGCAAAATTTGACTGATAGCGAATTCCTGAGTATTTTTTTTAAAAACATATTTTAATAAATCTTTGGCGAGCAAGATACCAATGACATCATCAGTATCGATGACAGGAAAACGTGAGTGCCCAGATTCAATCACCAATGGTAGCAATGCTTCGAGTGTACTATTACTTTCAACTACAACCATTTGTGCTTTAGGTATCATGACTTCGCGTACTTGCATTTCTGAAACTTGTAATACACTTTCAATCATGCCGAGCATATCAGAACTTAAAATGTCACGATCTTCCGCATCACGTAACACTTCCATTAATTGTTCGCGATCTTTCGGTTCGCGAATTAATAAATCACTTAAACGTTCAAACCATGAACGGGGTTTTGTTTCTAGTTGATCATCTTCACTCATTTTTATGTACCTTGTAATGATATGGATTAGGCAATCCAAGCGCATGTAAGATTTTAATTTCTTCTGCTTCCATTATTTCAGCATCATGATCTTGTTCATGATCATAACCTAACAAATGCAGCGCGCCATGCACCACCATATGGGCCCAATGGGAGTCGAGCGTTTTTCCTTGTTCTCGTGCTTCCTCTGCAATCATTTCAGCGCAAATTACAATATCACCTAATACTGGACATTGTGTATCTAATTCTTTTGGCATATCAAAAGGAAACGATAGCACATTAGTCGGTTTGTGTTTGTGTCGATAAGTGGAATTTAATTCCGTTATTTCTTTTTTATCAACAATTCGAATGTTTAATTCAGCGGCTTTCATCTTAGCTTGTAACGCTGCTTTTGCCCAGAGTTTAAGTTTGGCTGTGCTGGGTAAAGATTTTGTTGCGGTAGCACGCTGAACGGTTATTTCGTACATTACTTGCCTTGCTTATTATTATGGCGTTCGTAAGCTTCCACAATACTTTGTACCAAAGGATGGCGTACAACATCACTGGTTTCAAACTGGGTAAAGCTTATTCCTTTTACGTCTTTTAAGATTTCGAGTGCATTAAGCAAACCCGATTCGCGTCGATTTGCTAAATCAATTTGAGTTGTATCACCCGTGATGACAGCTTTTGAATTAAAACCAATGCGGGTCAGGAACATTTTCATTTGTTCTATCGTGGTGTTTTGTCCTTCATCTAAAATAATGAAAGAATCATTTAATGAACGTCCACGCATATAGGCAAGCGGAACAAGTTCAATGACATTTCGTTCAATTAATTGCCCTACTGAATCAAAGCCAAGCATTTCATATAATGCATCGTATAAAGGACGTAAGTAAGGATGGATTTTTTCTGCCACATCGCCAGGCAAGAAACCTAATTTTTCACCGGCTTCTACGATAGGTCGCACAAGGATAATCCGGCTGATGCGCTCTGCTTCTAAAGCATGAACGGCGCACGCCACAGCAAGATAGGTTTTGCCGGTACCAGCGGGGCCAATGCCAAAATTAATGTCATGTTGCTGGATATTTTTTATATAACGAACTTGATTGACACCGCGTGCAGTAATTTTTCCATGTTTTATCTGAAGTTCCATGCGATTGTCTTGCGCGGCGACTTTCGCTAATGAAGCTTTTTGTAAAGCTTGTAAATAGCGGTGTATTTGTTCTAACAGCAAATTAGGTTGCGTTTTGGTTTCATGATAAAGCTCAACAAGCGCTTCACAAGCCCGCTGAACGGCATTAGGCTGGCCATTGATAGAAAACATATAACCTCTTTGTTTTATATCAACTTCCAGACGTTCTTCGATTAGGTGGATGTGCTCATCATGCTTGCCACACAAATTCGATAAACGACGGTTATCTTCGGGGCTTAGCACGATCACTTTTGAATGATGGGTCGTTTCCAATGGGTTCGCAGACTCTCTAACTATTAACTACCTATTAGTATAGCCGATATATGAGGTTATCGCGAATGGTTTTTAGTTAACGTACAGGTTCTTAAAACGTAAACGAATTTAGGTTAATCGAGCGTTTGTCGATATCTTTTGAGACCCAGAATAAGTACGATAATAAAAAATAACAGTATGGCATTTATACCAGAATATATTTCTTGCAGACCATTTCCTTTTAACATGATCCCTCGGATGATGACTAGGAAATGGGTGAGTGGAAAGCAGTCCCCGAGAATTTGCGCCCAATTGGGCATGCCATAAAATGGAAACATAAACCCAGATAACAAAAGAGAAGGCAAGAAAAAGAAAAAAGAAAGCTGCACTGCTTGCAATTGATTTTTAGCAAGAGTTGAAAATGCTAATCCTACGGCAAGATTTGCGATGATAAAGGGTAAACAAACCACGAATAATAAGGTTAAACTACCGTTAACGGGTACTGCAAATAAGTAGTGTGCTGCAAGCAAGATTAATATGACCTGAATATATCCTACTGCAATGTAAGGGATTAATTTTCCTAATATCACTTCAAGAGGACGTACTGGCATGGCAAGTAAACTTTCCATCGTTCCTCGTTCACGTTCACGCGTCACAGCTTGCGACGTGATGATCACCATCGTCATGGTTAGCACAACGCCAAGTAATCCAGGCACAATATTATATTGCGTAATACGTTCCGGATTATATTTGGGTTGAATAATAAGATCGATAGGTGAGCCTTGACTATTTAAATAATCCAAACTGCCTGTATAACTTTGCGCGTTAATTTCAATTAAATTGCGAATGGTTGCAAGCGCATTACTTGTGGCTGCAGGATCGGTCGCATCTGCTTCAATTAAAAGTTGAGGTTTATCGCCATGAATGAGGCGTTTAGAAAAATTTTGTGGGAAATAAATGACAAATTGTACTTTGCCAGTACGTAATAAATGGTCGGCTTCCGCCATGCTTTTGTTACCATCCAAGATTTTAAAATAATTCGATGTTTGCAGGCGAGCGATAATGTTGCGAGTAAAAATGCTTTCATCGGCTGATACCACTGCAGTGGGCAAATATTTGGGATCGTTATTAATGGCGTAACCAAATAAAATCAGTTGGATAAGCGGAATCCCGATGATCATGGCAAATGTCAGGCGATCTCGTTTCATTTGCGTAAATTCTTTCAATATAATTGCCCATAATCGTTCCCAGGAAAAGTTGGAATTCATGTTTTTTCCTCTGATTTTTCTACAAAGCTAATAAATGCGTCTTCTAAACTGGAAGAGATTTTTTGCCAATTTTTATCTTTAAAGGGCGCAATACTACGATCCAGCATGTCTTCATTTTCCCCACTGACATGTAATCGATTACCAAAAAAAGTCACTTGATCGATCCCGGGCGTTTTTTTTAATTGTTGAGCTAAGGGCATTAAACTTTCTCCTGTGACTAGCCAAGTCACCAGTTTTGCTTTGGAAATAATGTCTGGAATAGATCCTTCTGCCAGTAAATGCCCATAAGCAATATAGACCAAGCGAGTACATCGTTCTGCTTCATCCATATAGTGTGTGCTAACGAGGGTGGTAATGCCTCGTTCCGCTAATACAAAGATGTCATCCCAAAAATCTCGCCGTGCTTTGGGATCAACCCCTGCAGTGGGTTCATCCAATAAAAGCAATTTGGGTTCATGTAACAAACAACCTGCCAATGCTAAACGTTGCTTCCAGCCCCCTGACAGTTGACTGGCTAATTGTTTTCTGCGATCAGAGAGTTGAAATGTTTTGAGAAAATCTTCAATTTTATTTTTACGATTCTCAATTTGATAAACACGCGCAATAAGCTCCAAATTTTCATAAGCGGTTAAGTCACCATAGAGACTAAAGCTTTGCGTCATGTAACCGACTTGTTTTTTTATTTGATAAGACTCACGTAAAATATCATAGCCTAGACACTGACCTGATCCGGAATCAGGCGTAAGTAATCCGCAGAGCATGCGCAAGGTAGTTGTTTTTCCGCTGCCGTTTGGCCCTAGAAAACCACAAATTTCTCCTTGTTCTACTTTGAAACTAAAATCGATGACTGCAGGTTTCCCGTTGAAACTTTTTTTCAAGTGTTTTACATCAATAACAATAGGTTTATTTTTCATTTAAAAAAACTTCTATAGGTTGTCCCGGATGAAATTGTTGTGCGACTTCTCTCGGCATGTCAGCGCGAATCAAATAAACAAGTTTATGACGTGTATCTTTACTGTAGATAACAGGCGGTGTGAATTCTGCTTCAGGAGAAATATAACTAATGGTGGCATTTGTTTTTTTATCGCAATGATCGCAGGTAAATGTAACCTGTTGTTTTGGTTTTACAGCGTGTAATAATTTTTCGGGCAGATAAAAAAGTACTTTAATATTTTCAGGAGCGAGAATAGCCATCACTGGACGATGTGACGGAACTTTTTCGCCTACGCGATAAAAAATATCAAATATTCGTCCATCGATAGGTGCATAGCGTACTTTTTGCTTTAATGACCATTCGGATTTAATGAGTTCAGCTTGATTGGCAGCGAGTTGTTGTAATTTGCTTTGATACTCGGTGAGAGCTTTATCTAAATCTTCTTTGGAGGCTACGTTTTTCAGATGTAATGTTTTTTGTCTGCTTAATTGAATTTTTGCAAAATCAACTTGTGCCTCTAATTCAGCAATCTTGGCTTTGGTTATTTTAACCGTGGATGTTTCTGGTTCAGGATCTAATTCATAAAGTAATTGATTTTTTGTAACAGATTGTCCGCGACGCACGTAGAGTTCAAAAAGTGTGCCTGATTCGCTGCTTGCAATGTAAGTATATTCGCCTTCGATATAACCGGGTAATGAACGAGATGAATCAGAACATGCTGTGCAAACGATCAGGCAGCAACTAAAAATAATCAGTCCTTTAAGAGATAATTCCATTTATATTTCGCCAATATGCGGATAAGGTCATCTTAAATTTTAAACCTAAATTCGGCAGTTGTAACCTGCTGCGAAGGTCTACTGCACTGAGTAGCAGAGCCTACGCATGAAAAATTTTCTTGACACTCCTATAAAGATGATTGGGGTATAGCTTTTTTTGCCAACAGCATGTTTTTTTATTATTTGCTCGATACCCAACCCATACTAATCTTCTTATGCTTTTGAGCACAATCTCGCAAATAAAGATTAATGAGTGTCTGATATGGAATACCATTATCTTCTGATAGGTGTTTAAAATAATTTATTGTTTCAGTATCGAGCCTTATAGTGACTTGTTTTTTTAGATCGGTAATGTAAGGGTTCTTTTTCCCTTTTGAAAAATCATATTCTTTTTTCATAGTCACCACCATGATATTGTGTTGATTCTCTTTTCGTTGCTTTTCTAGCGGAAATGATTCTAATTACACTATCCTTATGTCGAAAACAACTCAGTACACGACAAAAAACCGTTCGCTCTGAGGAGGCCG
>CAZAEO010000051.1:0-15188 GCA_964484285.1 uncultured Coxiellaceae bacterium
CGTACAGGTGAGTACTGTCTCGCTAAAAAAGCAGGAAAAAAAATTCTTATCTTCAATACATTAGCCCTTCTCGCTACGGTTACAACTGCCAAATTTAGGATCATACCACATTCTTATCATTTCTATAAATTTTTGTACAAATCAACCTCATTCTTAAGCAAATATTAAGTTTACTTCATGTAAACTGTTTAAACAATTTTCTTGTAAATAGCAAGATATAAAACAAAGCGAGAGCGTTTAAAGATAACAGGAAACACTTATGCAACGAACATCTCCCCCAGCGAATTTTTCTATTTCCACAGAACCCTATGACAAGGCTGTTGCTGCTTGTTTTGCTCAACCCGTGACTTTCGGAATAGCAGAATTGCTAAAAGCGGCGGAAGCGGAAGATGTGAATAAAATAAAAGAAATACTTCAGTCTCAGGTGGGAAAACCGCCACGAGAAATCTATATCTTTCTGACTCAACTCGAAAAAGCGCGAAATCCACAAGGCTATAATTTCTTTGTCCTTTTGCATGCTCCTTGCGAGAAAGGAACAAAAATAATATCCTCATCTTTTATGAATGCGTCAGTGTTTCAATTGATTATGGAACTCGCGACGGAGGCTTCGAAGGCTTCGCAAAGAGATGAGCAAAAAGAAAATAACTTTTCATTGATCACCTGGAAAATTTACTGTTCACAGCAAGTAAAGAAGGTTTTTCTGCGCGAACGCATTCACGCCGCTCTTTTTTCAGGACAATGGTCAAAAGCAAAAATAGCATTAGACGAATACTTTCGTACTAACAAGGTTATGCTCTATGAATGGTTTAAGTTAATCATTGAAAATAATGGCGCAACAACGTTGCGATGCTTACTTGAAGTGATTCAGAAAAATCCTTACATCCAGGTGCAGCACGTTGATCAAGAAACGCAAGAAACGGTATGGCATGTCGTCGCAAAATCAGGCAGGCATGAATTGATTGGCGTGCTCGAGGAGTATGAAAAACAGAGATTAATCCCGAACCGGATGCAGCAAGATCACTATGGTAATCTTCCTCTGCATTGGGCTGCTCTCACCGGCCGAAAATCTCTTGTAAACTATTTTATCTCTTGTGATACATCGACTCTTCATGCAACGAACAACTATGGAGATACCCCTGTAATACTTGCACATTACGGTGAACAAATCACATTGAGCACTGATCATAAAGAGCAGTATCAACAAATGATACCTGTGCTTTCATCTCAAGCACAGACAAATAATATGGCGCAATCAAGAAGTGCTTCCAGCGCAATTGAAGAAAAAAATGACAGGCGAGCCATAGAAATGCCTCTGGAGCTCTCTCTCTTAATCGCTTCATATGCTCTTTCTTCTCAATGTGATATGAAGAAAAACCCTAAAGAACCAGCCAATGATATTTTACCCAACCTTCCTGTCATAGAACCCAGCATTTATGTGATAGAAGAGATCAGGAAAGCATTTAAATGTGAGATGCCCACCTTTTATGGGCAGCTTCTTCATTCATTACAAGCAACAGATAGACAAAAAGATTCTCCCTCTCATTGGCAGCATCAACAGTTACCGCATGTTTTGGCTAGAAAGGATGAGCAAAATACCGATCTACGCATTCAATTCGTCTATCGTTTAGTATACTCAAGCAAACTCGCCGCTGAGCGATCCTCCGACCAGTCAACAAACATTCAAGCTAGTCTAAAAGAATTCATTAAACAATTCACGGAAAAACAAATAACGCTTGCATTTTTAGCGCAGTTGACGATTTTGCGCGATGATAACAATTCTCCCCTAATCTCAGATAGATTGCCCCAAGAGCTCAACGATTATTTTTTCACTAAGAGCTTAGAGCTCTTGGTGAGTCCATTCTATCATTTTATAACAGCTAATTACCCATCCGAGACGAAGGCAACGTATTTAAATCGTTTCTTCAACATGTGGGGAAATTCTAGCCCTTCAACTTTAAAAGAGCAAATAAAACCCCTATTCTTTTTTGCTTTATCGTTCTCGCAACCAAAGGAAACCTTAGAAAAGATAATAGAAATGGCGCTTTCTAAAGAAGATTTAAAATATATATTTAGATCGACAATTCAGTTTGCAGGTGTCTCGTACTCTATGCTGCATGCAGCGTTTATGGCAAATCAAAAAGATAAAAAAAATTCAGAAATTATTGCATATCTATTAGAAAACATGGAATTGTTCGGTCATCCGTTAAGATCCGTTATTTCTTCTCAAGAAAAAGATATGATAGAAATAGTATATAAAAATAATTTTATTTTTGATGCGGATCATTTAACTACTCTTCTTCTTTTGGCTCTTGATCAAGGCAATTTGGCGATGATCAAATTTTTACTTGATCGTGGTGCTTGCTTAGATAGAACTATTCCGGATGATTTCTACAATCGCTCTGATGATGAATTACGGAATATTCCTTTGTTTCAGGTCATACATTCTTACGATCAGGCCGCATTTGCATTTATGGTTACCATTACGCCACTATTGCAGAACAAGGAACCGACCGATAAATATAAGAAATTATTTGAAACTCTTTTAAGATATTCAATAAAAGAAAATGCAGGAGCAATTGTCACAGTGCTTTCTCATTTTGATCCTGATTTATTTCAATCCTTGTTAGTCACCATGGAGGATAGAGAAAAAAATACCTTGTTGCACTACGCTGCCACCTATGCTCATCCTAGTTTATTTATTTTTTTAATGGCACAAGGCGCATCTCTCAAAAAAATAAACACTGCTGGCAAGAGCCCGCTATACATCATTAATGAAAGAAAAGATATAGAATTATTCATGCGTTATTTTCAGCAAGAAATGGAGGCTACAGGCGAGCCGGGCTTATTGACCCATTTTAGAATGGCTTATTTTGTCTGCACAATTCTGCAGGACGATAGGGGCGCGCTAACAGAATTGCTCATCCAAGATAAAACATTGGCGACTGCTGAAATCGATGATCAGGGAAATCAAGCGCTTCATTATTTGTCTCATCCAAGCGCAGGACGTAAAAAAAACGGTGAGGAAATCACAAGGTGTTTAATCGAGGCGGGGGACTGCAATTCGTACAACAACAAAGGAATGACGGCTTTTTTGATGGCTGCCCGTTATGCAAATTGGTGGACATTAGAACGCATTCTTACCTATTCTCCTGAGGCAATACAGGATCGCGATTTTTTACAAAACCAGAATGCATTATTTTTGCTTTACAGTAATAATAATGAAATCAATTCAGATAATGAAAATAAGGAAAAGACACATCAAATTTTGATGAAAAAAAATAAAGATTTACTTGTAGAACATAATGTGAAAAATAATGAATGTATTCTGCACTGTGCGGCTATAAACAACAATTATTCTTTTATTCCATTTCTTGTCTCAGCTCTAGGGGAGTATTTTTTGGAGAAAAGTTTTGAAACATTCTCTATTAATAACGATTTGACAAGAAATTTTGAAAACGCAACATTCTTTTATTACTTAGGCCCTTTTAATTCATTGGAATCAAAAGATGACAAGGATAAAAGTAAATACATGCTGGATGCATTTATCAAATTAGGAAAATATGACGATCAACAGCTTACATCAAAGTTCATTTGGCTTCAGTTGAGTGAAGATGAAAAAAAACTTCTCAAACAATGTTACAAAACAGCAAAAGACCAGTTGGCCAATTTTATTAATACTGTTGATCGGGATGGGCATACTGCTCTTTATCTAGTATTGGAAAAGACATTAGAGAAAATAAACAAAATAAAAAACCAAGCCGATGAAACTAATATGATGCAGATAGACTTGTTCATTTCTGATCTTGCGTCACAGATACTGGACACAGTAAAGAGCTTGCTTGACGCAGGGGCTAATGCGAGTGACCCATCTATTGATGGGCTTATCGAACAGTTTCCTTGGATCACAAAAGGAAAATTACAAGAACAATTCCAGCATGCTAAATTAAATCATCAAACATTGTGTTTAACAACTGTTTCTGCTCATCCTGAACAAGATGCTTCTCGGGATTCTTTGTACGATGAAAAAGAAGATGAACAGATGCGGAATTCTTCTTCCTCTATGAATTTAGATATGAATTCAGACATGCCAGTGGCACTCGGGATGAGTGATGCCGAGATACAAGCAGCTATATACGCAGAAGCACAATTTTTTTCGCAGCAGAAATCTTCTTCTACTTCTTCTATTTCAATAAGATCTTCTTTGTTTTATCCTACTCATTCGAGCTCGAATGTTTGCTCTTCAACGGATGAGTTCAAGCAACCGTCACAAAAAAGAACTCATAGCAATATGACTTTGTTGGATAGCACGAGCGCAACGGTTGGGACAATCCAACCCCAAGTGAAAAGATCCAAACAGATGGCAACTTTCGATGAGGCCGATACTGACATGCATGATGATGAGGAGAGTCATTCAAGTCAGCAACAACGAAGAAATAAACCCTGTTAACATTGAACCTACGGTGCATGCTGTGGAATAAGATTTTCGGATTTTAAAGCATCCCATAAGCTATCAGGTAAATCCATTTTCGCATAAGCGATATTTTTTCGCATCAATTCAGGAGATGCGGCACCAACCACTACCGATGCAACTGCAGAATGTCTTAATGGAAATTGAATAGCTACGGCGGGTAAGGGTACATGATAGGCGGCGCACACTTCTTCAATTTTTCGTACACGTTGTAAAATAGATTTTGCAGCTTTTCGATGGTTAAAGTAAGCATCTTTGATTGCGCCAGTTGCTAATATTCCAGAAGCATAAGGCCCGGCGAGTAAAATAGAAATCTGTTTTTTTCGGCACGTTTCCATAAAATTATCTAAAGCAGATTGTTCAAGCAGCGTGTAATTGCCTTGTAACATAAAACAGTCGTAATTACCGTGTTGCATTGCTGCATGACACACTTCCCATTTTTTGACGCCTAAACCGATGGCTTGTACTGCTTTTTCATTGCGTAATTTGTCCAATGCTTTGTAACCGCTCTCGCTATACATTTTGTAATGCGCTTGAAAAATAGTTTCATCATGAACGATATCATCCAAGTCATGTACCAGTAACATATCAATGCGATGTAAGCCTAATCGTTGTAGACTATCTTCAAACGCACGCATGATACCGTCGTAGCTATAATCAAAACGTAAATGAAAAGGAAGTTTGTTCACAAATTTATTTTCAATGGGCAAACGATCATGATGCGCGTACAAAAGATCGCCGACTTTAGTGGATACAATATAACTATCACGCGGATAGATTCGCAACGTATCGCCTAAACGTCTTTCACTTAAGCCATGTCCATATTCAGGTGCTGTATCGAAATAACGAATGCCTAAGTTATAGCAGGTTTTGATTGTGTCATTAGCGGCTTCATCTGTGCAGGTATGATATAAATTCCCAATGGATGCACCGCCAAAAGCAATTTCTGAAATCTGAAGGGTGGTATTACCTAAGCGTCGCATTTTAATTGCCATGCAGCACCTCGTAAAAAATCATAATGCGCAAGAGATGCGGGTTTTATGGTGATGCTGTAGCCTGGCAATGTGGGCGGCATATAACAACCTTTTTTGATTTTTACTGGATCAAAAAAATGTTCATGCAAATGATCTACATATTCCAACACGCGATTTTCAAGTGATGCAGAAATGCAAATAAAATCGACCATGGCAAGATGTTGTACGTGTTCGCATAAGCCAACGCCTCCTGCATGCGGGCAAACTGGAATGTTAAATTTAGCTGCCATTAACAAAACCGCTAAAATTTCATTGACCCCACCTAGTCGACAACTGTCAATTTGACAGACATCAATCGCCTGCGCTTGAAAAAATTGTTTAAACAAAATTCGATTTTGGCAGTGTTCGCCGGTTGCAACGCGAATAGGATGAATATTTTTTCGAATAGTTGCATGTCCTAAGACGTCATCAGGGCTAGTCGGTTCTTCTATCCACCATGGATTGAATGGAGCCAGTTGTTTCATCCATTCTATAGCGGTATTCACATCCCATTTTTGATTGGCATCAATCATTATTTTAAAATCAGGCCCAACAATATCGCGTACCACGTGAAGGCGGCGAATATCATCTGCTAAATGAGCGCCCACTTTTAATTTTAAATATTTCCAGCCGGCATTCACTAATTCCTGACATAAGCGTTTTATTTTGTCATCCGAATAACCTAGCCAGCCGGCGGAAGTTGAATAAGCGGGATAGCCATGTTCCAATAAATAGTTTATGCGCTCTGATTTTCCAGGCGCATTTTTTTGTAATAATGCGATCGCTTCATCTGGAGTGATCGCATCAGTGATATAACCGAAATCAACGCAACGAACGATTTCTTCAGGCGTCATGTCGGAAAGCAATTGCCATAATGGTTTTTTTACGCTTTTTGCCCATAAATCCCAAACAGCATTAACGACAGCCGCAGTTGCTAAATGGATAACACCTTTTTCTGGGCCAATCCAGCGTAACTGACTATCGCTTATCGTGAAATAACGCCACCATGCGCCCATCTGTTGCGTGATATCGGCAAGCGTGCTACCTACAATCAAATGTTTTAATGCATTGATTGCGGCAACACAAATTTCATTGCCGCGTCCAATGGTAAATGTGAGACCATGACCTTCTAATCCTGCTTGATTTGTTTTTAAAATAACATAAGCGGCAGAGTAATCAGGATCGATATTCATGGCATCTGACCCGGCTAATTCGCGGGATGTGGGAAAACGAATATCTTTGACTTCAAGGTCGATGATATTAATTGACATGGTTTTAGTCCCTTATAGATTTGATCTGTTTTTTTATTTATGTAATAAATCCTTGCTTGTGCCAATAGTGTGGCCAATTTAGGCTATGAATTCAACAAGATAGAGTTTAATAAATAAGGTTATTTTTCTAAAAGCGCAGAGACATGCATATCTTCATAGTTAAAAATATTCTTGGGAATGAAATCAATCCATCCAGTTTCAATGGCTTTTTCGATAAGGTCTGATTTGGTATGGCATGACCATTTGTTTTTTATATTTTGGAGATAATATTCCACTGTTCTTTTGGAGAGGCGAAGAATAGTTGCAATCTGCGTCATTGTTTTTCCTCTTATTAAATAAAACATGCATTCTATTTCTCGCGCAGATAATTTTTGGCAATCAATTGGCTCAACTATTTTGTAACTTCTCTGATCCGGATTTTTATTTTTCCTAAAACGTTTATCAGATTGTGCAATGGCTGTGCTTATTTTGAGTAACATTGAGCGTGACACAACGGTTCCATGCGCAATCACATTAAAATGACCTGCTACATCTTTAAAGGGTGCTTTTGAAGTTAATATTGTGACTATTTCATTATTCGCGTATGGATGAATATCAAGTAACTTTATCACCGCATTTGATTTGACTACTTCTTGATTTTGTTTTTCGTGAACATCTGCATATTCACTGACTTTACACGGTGCATTTTTAAAAGCAAGACCTGTCACATCTTCTTTGTTTTTGAATCCGAGTAAAGAAGAAAAAGCCTGATTGACATAAATATAGTTTCCGGTGAGATCCATACAAACAATAAAACCGGGAAGTTGGTTGATTATATTTTCATAACAGTGGGCGCAATGCATTGATTTCATGGCTTATTTTATTATAAAACGTACAGAATTTAATATTATAATCAATTTTTAAATAATAGGAAATGAGAACTGGACTACGGTATTAAGTACGGTATTTTGACTTATTTTTTAAAAGTATGCTTTCCACTTCTAAAAATAAATAATGATTAAGGAGGCGTTATGTTCAGTTGTGCTGTGTTTAGAAATCAAAAGGCTATTGAAAGAACTTTTGTCTGTTTTACCCCTACCTATAAGAAAGTGATGGCATTAGAGGAGAAGGAGACTGATAGTAACCTTGTGCGCGAGTCTATTTCTAATATACGGCAATACATGAAAACATTAACGGGTGAAATAAGACTGTCTTTGAAAGATAGATTTCCTATTCATATTGCGATTCTAGAAGATCGTTTAAGCGAAGTGAGATGGTTTGTTCAGGGTATTGATGAGAGCCGTAAAAACAAAGATGATTTTGATTTATTATCTGTCTATATCAGGCTCTTGCATCAATTACGTTATGGGGCCATACCTTTTAGTAATTTGAAGAATATGCTTTCTTTAACACTGTCTTACATTAAGCTGGGAATAATAAAATTACATTCAGAAAAAGAACCAGATGATTTTATTTGCTCTATTGGATACGAAATACCGAAAAAACCGGTGCTTGTTATCGATGTAGCCGGTATGCAACACTATCATGAAGAAGATAACATAAATAAATGGTTTGCACAGTGTATACAATCGGGGCATATTCCGATTTCACCTTCCACTTCCGAAGAAATTCTTTCGATAGGAGAGGTTGATCAAGCTTATAAAGAACTTATCGATTTTTTTATGAGCATTTATCGTAAGGGTTTTGTTTATCACGAGAGATTTGTAAAAACAGGAAAAATGTCTAATCACAATCAAGAGACAAAAAATTCTCATGCCTTCTTTCATTCTGCAAGAGTCGCATCGTCTTTCAAAGAAAATCAGCATGAAGAAATGAAGAAGCTATCTTTTACTTAACTTAACTTAACTTAACTTAACTTAACTTAACTTATGCAGTGATAAGCTTCAGTCATGTCATTGCGAACCCTGCGTTTTTTGCAGGGTGTGGCAATCCAGGCAACTTTTTTCTGGATCGCCACGTCTTGCCACAAAAAACACAAGACTCGCGATGACAAAGCCGAGTTTCCCTGTTTTCTGCGAAAAACTGCGTAACATGAGTTACTTAAATTTGGAATTTTTTTAATTCGACCAGCCGCCGTCAATGACATGGATACTTCCTGTAGTGAATGCGGCTTCATCGGATGCAAGATAAACGGCGAGTGCAGCAATTTCTTCTGGTTTGCCTAGACGTCCAATCGGCTGGCGGGCGATAAATGCGTTGCGAACGGTATCATTATTGCCCTCTTGCGCGGCAATTCGATTCTCTAAGGAAGGCGTTTGAACAGTGCCAGGACAAATGGCATTGCAGCGAATCCCGTGTGCCACAAAATCAGCCGCGATAGATTTAGTCAAGCCAATCACAGCCGCTTTGGTTGTGCTATAGGCAAAACGATTGGAGACACCTTTAATGCTGGATGCAACGGACGCCATATTGATAATGTTAGCATGGCCTTTTTTCAGCATAGCCGGTAAAAATGCTTGGATCAGATGATACATCGATTTGACATTCAGGTTAAACGAAAAATCCCACTCTTTTTCCGTACATTCTAAAATGGTGCCATTTGCAACGAAACCTGCACAATTAAAAAGTATATCGAGTGCTCCTATTTCTACGCTAACTGTTTTGATTTCCGCTGTATTTGTCACATCTAATTTGCGTATCAGAATGTTTGGCATTTCTTTTTGCAAAGCATTTAATGCATGTTGATTAATGTCCGTTGCCCAAACAGTGGCACCTTCGCATGCGAAAGCAAGCGCGGTGGCTTTGCCAATTCCTTGTGCTGCTGCAGTGACAAGCGCTATTTTATTTTTTAATCGCATCACGCAGGTTCTCCTAATGCTCTACAGGGAATGTTTGATAATACATTCCGCTCAATTTGCTCTAAAGTAGCGCTTTTGGTTTCGGGAATATAAAAATAAAACGTTAACCATGCTGCAACCGTTATTACAAAAAAAGCACTAAACAAATGGGAAACGCCAAGATGCTTGATAATGACAGGTACTAATGCCGCCACAATCACATTAGCGCCCCAATTAAAGGCAACTGAAATGCCCATGCCTAAGCCGCGTACGCGCAATGGAAAGACCTCTGCTGGAATGAGAAAACAGGCAGGTCCAATGCTAATGCCATGGAACGCCATAAAAACAATAGCGCTAATTAAGAAAATCCACCCTAATGCCAATGAATTTGTTACATAAGTAAATGCAAATATGATGCAAAGTAAAGTGATTAAAATTCCAAATGTGCCAATCAAGAGTGGTTTTTTTCGTCCAATGCGATCGATAAAAAATAAAGATGAAATTGTAGAAAGCACTAACATTAAACCTATGAACATGGTGTAGAACGTCGCAGTGGAAGGTGATGCAAAACCTGTTTGTTGAAAAATAGTAGGAGCATAATAATTAAATGCGTTGATGCCGACAGTTTGCGTAAAAAAACTGACTGCCGCACCAATGAAAATGACTTTTAAATAGCGTTTTTGTTGAAAGAGCATTTTAAGAGAGAAGTGCTCTTTGTTCATCGTTTCTTGAATGTCTTTTGCTTTCTCATCAGCGGATTGTTGTGAGTACAGCATGTGCAGAATATCTTTAGCTTGTTTGATTCGGTTTTTTGCAATGAGCCAGCGTGGACTTTCAGGAATAAAGAAGACAGCGATAGCTAAGATAACGGCAGGGATGATGCCTAATCCTATCATAAGACGCCAATTGCCAGAATGTGAATAAGCAAAAGCCAATACAAATGAAAGAAACACACCTAATTGAATAAAAACCACAAACAAATTGACTAACCAACCACGATGTTTTTCGTCAGCTAGCTCTGAAGCATAGACGGGAGCTGCGGATGATCCGATTCCAATCGCAATACCTAAAATCAAACGGCCAATAATTAAAAACAAAACAGTGTATGCGAATGCACACAAGAGTGAGCCTGCGATAAATGTCATAGCGGTTAACCATAATGTTTTTTTACGTCCGAATACATCACTGACTTTGCCGCTGATTGCGGATGATAACAAAGCCCCTAAAGGTACCATCGCAACCAGCCAGCCTTGCTCGCTTGCTGACATAGAAAATGCTTTATTAATAAATAATAATGCGCCAGCAATAATGCCCGCATCGTAGCCGAATAATAAACCGGATAAAGCAGAGCAGGTGGCGATAATAATAAGGCGGTGGTTTGGGGTCATGGCAAAGTTCTCAGTATGAGGTTCTTCTATTTTTAAAGGGACGGTGTTTCTCCTCTCAATGAGTCCACTTTTTGCATTGCTCTTGGCAATTTCAATCCGCGGCGGCCACGTTCACCGACATAGTGTTGCCAATCGGTCGGTTTTAATTTTAATTGTTTATTGCCCGCAGTGATAATTAATAATTGGCTCTCAGTCAATACGGCAATATCAACTAAAAATTCTTCGCGCGTTATCACGCGACTGCCAGGAATACTTACTATTTTATTTCCTTTTCCTTTTGCAAGTTCGGGCAATTCTTTTAATGGAAAAATGAGTAAATGTCCGGTGTTGGTCGCTGCGGCAAGTAAATCGGTTTCTGAATTGTTGATTGAGCGTGGCTGTAATGGTTTGGAACCTTTAGGTAAATTCAGTAATGCTTTACCGTTTTTGTTTTTACTATAGAGCTCTTCTGTTTTGACAATAAAACCATAACCTGCATCTGAGGCAATCAAGAATTTTTGTTCGCTATCACCTACTATCACAGCAACAAATTGAGCATTCGGTGGAGGGCTTAAACGTCCTGTGAGTGGTTCGCCTTGTCCGCGAACAGAAGGCAGCGTGTGTGTTGGTAATGAATAAATACGTCCGGTTGAATCTAAAAGGAGGGTGGGTTGATTGCTTTTGCCTTTTGCTTCCGAGAGAAAGGTGTCGCCTGCTTTGTAACTTACATTTTGCAGATCAATATCATGTCCTTTAGCGGCACGTATCCAGCCCATTTGTGACAAAATGACTGTCACGGATTCGGTTGGCAACATTTCTGTTTCGCGGATGGCTTGTGCTTCTTGCCGTTTAACAAGAGGGGAGCGGCGAACATCGCCAAATTTTTCGTTATCAGTTTCTAATTCATGCCGCACAAGTTTTTTTAATCGTGCTTTTGATGCAAGCGTTTTTTCAATGTCTTCTTGTTCTGCGGCTAAATCTTTTTGTTCCTTTTTAATTTGCATCTCTTCCAGGCGAGCAAGATGACGTAATTTAATTTCTAAAATGGCTTCAACTTGCTCCTCGCTTAATTTGAAACGTTTCATCAATTTTGTTTTTGGATCATCTTCTTTTCGAATAATATCAATGACTTCATCTAAGTTAAGATAAGCGATTAATAAACCTGCTAAAATGTGTAAACGATGAATGACATTGTCTAAGCGATATTGCAGGCGGCGTTTTACTGTAGTTAAGCGATACTCTAACCATTCTGTTAAAATTTCCAATAAGTTTTTGACTTGAGGGCGACCATTTAAGCCAATCATGTTTAAGTTGACGCGATAACTGCGTTCTAAATCAGTTGTCGCAAATAAATGAGCCATTAATGGCTCGATATCAACACGATTGGAGCGTGGTATGATGATTAATCGCGTAGGATTTTCATGGTCGGATTCATCACGCAAATCAGATACTAATGTTAATTTTTTATTTTGCATTTGTTCTGCAATTTGTTCTAGTACTTTGGCGCCAGAAACTTGATAAGGCAAAGCAGTAATCACAATTTCATCTTCTTCCATCGTGTAAACAGCGCGCATTCGTAATGAACCATTCCCTGTGCGATACATATCAATTAAGTCATGAGCGGGCGTGATGATTTCCGCTTCCGTTGGAAAATCAGGCGCAGGAACAAATTTGCAAATATCTTTTAATGTGGCATCAGGATTGTCGAGTAAGTGAATCAATGCATTGACGACTTCACTTAAATTGTGTGGCGGAATATCAGTTGCCATTCCAACTGCAATGCCTGTTGTGCCATTCAGTAATACATTAGGTAAACGCGCAGGTAATAAAGCAGGTTCTTGTAGTGTGCCATCAAAATTAGGTGCCCAATCTACTGTGCCTTGTCCCAGTTCTGCTAATAATACGTCAGCGTAGGCGGATAATCGCGATTCTGTGTAACGCATCGCAGCAAATGATTTAGGATCATCTGGCGATCCCCAATTTCCTTGTCCCTCAACGAGAGGATAGCGATAGGAAAAAGGTTGTGCCATCAGCACCATGGCTTCATAACAAGCCATGTCGCCATGCGGATGAAACTTACCTAACACATCACCTACGGTACGTGCTGATTTTTTAAATTTGGCTGTCGCTTTTAATCCTAATTCAGACATAGCGTAAATAATGCGTCGTTGCACGGGCTTTAAGCCATCGCTAATGTGCGGTAATGCACGGTCTAAGATGACGTACATCGAATAATCGAGATATGCTTTTTCAGTAAAGTCTTTCAGCGGCATGTGTTCAGTTGTGACGGTCATGTGATAGCCTTGATAATGATAATAAAAATTAACCTACGTCCGCTAAATTCCCTTTTTTCTCTAACCAGTTTTTCCGATCGTGCGCGCGTTTTTTCGCAAGTAACATATCTAACATTTTATCTGTATCATCGTGTTCTTTGATGGTCAGTTGTACCAAGCGTCGCGTTTCAGGATCCATGGTTGTTTCGCGTAATTGCAGTGGATTCATTTCACCTAATCCTTTAAAACGCAGTACATTCACTTTACCTTTTTTGTTTTCTGCCGTAATGCGATCCAAAATGCCTTGTTTTTCTGCATCGTCTAAAGCGTAATAAATTTCTTTGCCATGATCAACGCGATAGAGTGGCGGCATGGCTACATGGACGTGACCCGCCATCACCAATGGCCGAAAATGTTTGACAAACAATGCGCAAAGAAGTGTTGCAATATGCGAGCCATCAGAATCTGCATCGGCTAAGATGCAGATTTTTCCGTAACGTAATGCAGATAAATCTTTGCTACCAGGTTCAACGCCAATCGCGACAGAAATATCGTGAATTTCTTGCGAGGCTAATACTTGTGTTGATTCTACTTCCCACGTATTTAGAATTTTGCCACGCAATGGCATAATCGCTTGGAATTCGCGATTGCGTGCTTGTTTGGCAGAACCGCCAGCGGAATCACCTTCTACTAAAAATAGTTCAGTCCGTTTGACATCTTGCAATGAACAATCGACTAATTTTCCAGGGAGCGCAGGCCCAGTCGTCACTTTTTTACGAATGACTGTTTGGGCGGCTTTCATACGTTTTTGTGCATTGCTGATAGCAAGATTAGCAAGCGCTTCACCCAACGCAACATTTTGGTTTAACCATAAGCTAAACGTATCTTTCGCAACGCCAGAAACAAAACTTGCACATTCGCGAGAAGATAAGCGTTCTTTTGTTTGGCCGGAGAACTGCGGGTCTTGCAGTTTTACCGAGATAATGTAAGCGCATCGATCCCATACATCTTCCGGAGCTAATTTGATGCCGCGCGGCAACAAAGTACGAAATTCGCAAAATTCACGTAATGCTTCAAGCAAACCTAAGCGCAAGCCGTTGACATGTGTGCCGCCTTGAGGTGTTGGAATCAAATTCACATAACTTTCTGCAATGACATCACCGTCTTCAGGCAACCAAACTGCAGCCCAGTCAACCGTTTCTTTGTTGCCAGTGAATGACCCGACAAAAGGTTCTTCAGGCAAATGCTCCACATTGCCTACGGCTTCCAGCAGATAATTGGGTAAACCGTTTTCATAGTGCCATTCCTCAGTGCTATTTGTGTGTTCATCATAAAAAGAAACATGCAGTCCAGGGCATAATACGGCTTTTGCTCGTAGCACATGTTTGAGTTTGTTAATGACAAAGTGTTTGGTGTCAAAGTATTTTTCATTGGGTGAAAAACGGATGCTAGTGCCAGTTTCACGTTTATTCGTTGTGCCAATTTTTTTGAGATCAGATGTTTTTTCACCGTCTTTAAATTGAATTTGATAAAGAAAACCCTCACGTTTAATTTTTACATCCATCTGTTTTGATAACGCATTGACGACGGAAATTCCTACGCCATGTAGTCCACCTGAAAAGCGATATTGCTTATTGGAAAATTTAGCGCCGCTGTGCAATTTAGTCAGAATCAATTCAACGCCGCTCAAGCCTTCTTCTGGATGAATATCTACCGGCATGCCGCGTCCATCATCAGTGACTTCGAGAGAGCCGTCTTTATAAAGAGTCACTTGTAACGAAGTTGCATGCCCTTCCATTGCCTCGTCAACGCTGTTATCGATGGCTTCGCGTGCTAAGTGGTTTGGGCTGGTGGTATCAGTGTACATGCCGGGTCGGCGTCGTACAGGGTCGAGGCCACTTAATACTTCGATGGATTCGGCGGTATATTGATTTTTTACCATAGTTTTATGCTCATTTTTGTCATTAACTCATGTTACGCAGTTTTTCGCAGAAAAACATGGAAACTCGGCTTTGTCAT
>CAZAEO010000052.1:0-15044 GCA_964484285.1 uncultured Coxiellaceae bacterium
ATAGGACACGTAGACCACGGGAAGACGACGTTAACAGCGGCGCTGACGAAATGTATGGCGGAGAAGTTTGGAGGAGAGGCGCTGGCGTATGATCAAATTGATAAGGCGCCGGAAGAGAAAGCGCGAGGGATAACGATAGCGACAGCACATGTGGAATATGAATCAGATAAGAGGCATTATGCGCACGTAGATTGTCCGGGTCACGCAGATTATGTGAAGAACATGATTACGGGGGCGGCGCAGATGGATGGAGCGATTTTGGTTGTATCGGCAGCGGATGGCCCGATGCCGCAGACGCGGGAACATATTTTGTTGGCACGGCAAGTAGGAGTGCCGTATATTGTAGTGTTTTTGAACAAAGCGGACATGGTGGATGATAAGGAGCTATTAGAGTTAGTTGAGATGGAAGTGAGGGATCTGTTGACGAGCTATGATTTTCCGGGAGACAAGACACCGATTGTGATAGGTTCAGCGTTGAAGGCATTGGAAGGGGACCAGAGTGAGATAGGAGTTCCAGCGGTTCAGAAGTTAGTGCAGGCGATGGATGAGTATTTTCCGCAGCCGGAGAGACAGATAGACAAGCCATTCTTATTACCGATAGAAGATGTATTTTCGATATCAGGCCGAGGCACGGTAGTGACAGGTCGAGTAGAGAGAGGGATCATCAAGGTAGGGGAAGAGATAGAGATAGTTGGATTAAAGCCGACGATTAAGACGACTTGTACGGGAGTAGAGATGTTCCGTAAGTTGTTGGATGAAGGACGAGCAGGGGATAACGTAGGAGTGTTATTAAGAGGGACGAAGCGAGAAGAGGTAGAGAGAGGACAAGTGTTAGCGCATGTGGGTTCGATCACGCCGCATACGAAGTTTGAATCGGAAGTGTATATTTTGTCGAAGGAAGAAGGAGGGCGTCATACGCCATTTTTCAAGGGGTATCGTCCGCAGTTTTATTTTCGTACGACAGATGTGACAGGAGAGGTGCAGTTACCCGAAGGAGTCGAGATGGTGATGCCGGGTGACAACATCAAGATGGTAGTACAGTTGATTGGACCGATTGCGATGGAAGAAGGTTTGCGATTTGCAATTCGTGAAGGTGGACGTACTGTAGGCGCTGGCGTTGTGACTAAAATAGTAGAGTAATCTTATGGCAACCGGAAGAAAAAATCAGAGAATAAGAATTCGCTTAAAAGCATTTGATCATAGATTGATTGATCGCTCAACGCGAGAAATAGTTGAAACGGCAAAGCGTACTGGAGCGCAAGTTAATGGCCCCATTCCTTTGCCAACACAAATTGAACGATATACCGTTTTGATTTCACCGCATGCGGACAAAGATGCGCGCGACCAATACGAGATTCGTACACATAAGCGTGTTGTTGATATCAATCAACCTACAGACAAGACAATAGATGCGCTTATGAAGTTAGATTTAGCTGCAGGCGTAGATGTACAAATCAGCGTTGATGCAGAAGGTTAATACCTAAATAATTGTCACCTTGACAGAGTAAGAGTATATAAGAGGCGAAAAACAATGACTATAGGTTTAGTCGGACGAAAATGTGGTATGACACGAATCTTTACTGAAGAAGGCGTATCTGTGCCGGTTACAGTTATTGAGGTGTTACCGAATCGAGTTGCTCAAGTTAAAACCATGGAAAATGATGGTTATTCTGCCATTCAAATTACCACGGGAGCTTGTAAGCGCTCAAAAGTGACAAAACCGCAGGCTGGACATTATGCAAAAGCAGGAGTTGAGCCAGGGCATGGTTTATGGGAGTTCAGAATTGATGCGGCTAAAAGTGCTGCTGATAATATTGCAGTAGGAACAGAATTTAAAGTCGATCTTTTTGCGGTGGGTCAGTTAGTGGATGTAACAGGTGTTACTAAAGGTAAAGGTTTTGCCGGTACCATTAAGCGCCATCACTTCGCAGGACAAGACGCAACTCACGGTAACTCTTTGTCTCATCGTGCTCCTGGGTCTATTGGGCAACGTCAGTCACCAGGAAAAGTATTCAAAGGCAAAAAAATGTCTGGCCATTTGGGTAACAAACAACGTACGGTGCAATTGCAACGTATTATTCGTTTAGATGTAGAGCGAAATCTTGTATTAATCAAAGGCGCTGTACCTGGAGCTCCAGGTTCTGATGTGATTATTCGTCCAGCAGTAAAAAAGATAGAATCAGAAAAGAGGAGCTAATTAATGGAACTCAATTTAGTCGGTTCAGCAAAAAAGAAGCTTAAAGTGGCTGAAACAGTATTTGATTGTAAGTTTAATGAACCACTAATACATCAAGTTGTTACCGCATTTCTTGCAGCAGGGCGTGCGGGTACTGTTGCGCAGAAAACTCGCTCAGAAGTGAGAGGGGGTGGTGCTAAACCTTTTCGTCAAAAAGGGACTGGGCGTGCGCGTGCCGGTACAATTAGAAGTCCGCTCTGGCGTAAGGGTGGAGTGATATTTGCTGCAAAGCCACGTAGTTATGAACAGAAAGTCAATAAAAAAATGTATCGCGGGGCATTACGCTCTATTTTTTCTGAATTAGTTCGCTTGGAAAGATTTGTTGTCGTAGATTCATTTCAGGTTGAAACGCGTAAAACGAAAGACCTTTTGAATAAATTGAACGAGTTAAAATTAGATAAAGGTGTTTTAATTATTACCGAAGCAGTAGACGAGAATCTTTATTTAGCAACCCGTAACTTGGTTGATGTAGAAGTACGAGATGTTGCAGCAATAGATCCTGTTTGCTTGGTGGGTGCTGAAAAAGTACTTGTTACCGTTGCCGCACTTAAACAAATTGAGGAATTGCTAAAATGAAACAAGAGCGTCTCTTACGAATTGTGTTTGCGCCCCATCTGTCAGAAAAAGCAACGCGAGCAGCTGAAAAGCATGGTGAATATGTCTTTGAAGTGGCTCAATCGGCAACGAAACCAGAGGTGAAACAAGCCGTTGAATTTTTGTTTAAGACCAAAGTAGCTAAAGTCCGTGTAGTTAATGTCAAAACCAAGCCTAAGCGTTTCGGCAATATTCAGGGTCAAAGTAAGGCATGGAAAAAGGCATACGTGACATTAGAAGCCGGTGAGCAGATTGATTTTGCAGGTAGCCAGCCTTAGTTTTGTCATTCACATTAAGGTAGGTTCTAGCTAAACACTCTAAAAAATTCAGTAAATTATAGCAAAAAATACTTGGAATTTACTTATTTAGCATTATAATACCGCCTCACCGTTGAGTGAGGCGCTAAAACAGCGTATACAAAGTTGATATTGAGGATGATATGGCATTAGTAAAATCTAAACCGACCTCACCGGGCCAACGTTTTACAATAAAAGTAACGAATAAAGAGTTGCATAAAGGTCAACCTTACGCTCCTCTTGTTTGTAGAAAGAAAAAGACAGGCGGCCGTAATAATGAGGGTAGAATCACTTGCCGGCATGTCGGCGGTGGTCATAAGCAGCGGTATCGTTACGTTGATTTTAAACGCGATAAAGACAATGTTCCTGCGCGTATTGAGCGTCTTGAATATGATCCCAATCGTAGCGCGTATATTGCGTTAGCATTATATGCTGATGGAGAAAGACGCTACATCGTAGCGCCAAACGGGTTAAAAGCGGGTGATCAGATTGTTTCTGGCGCCGAAGCATCTATCGCCGTAGGTAATTGTTTACCATTGGCTAATATGCCTATTGGTTCAGTATTGCATTGTTTAGAGTTAAAGCCTGGCAAAGGTGCTCAATTAGCGCGTAGTGCAGGTGCTTCGGTGCAGTTAATTGCGCGTGAAGGTATTTATGCAACAGTTAGATTACGTTCAGGCGAAATGAGAAAAATCCTCGCAGAATGCCGTGCTGTTGTAGGCGAAGTGAGTAATTCGGAACATAACTTACGTTCACTTGGTAAAGCAGGTGCAAGTAGAAGACGAGGCATACGTCCTACAGTAAGAGGTGTTGCAATGAACCCGGTCGATCATCCGCATGGTGGTGGTGAGGGTAAAACTTCAGGTGGTCGCCATCCAGTGAGTCCTTGGGGTGTGCCGACCAAAGGATACAAGACTCGAAGAAATAAGCGTACGAGCCAGTTTATTGTACGCGGAAGAGACCGCAGTAAGTAACGTAATTTTATGAACAGGATCCAGAAAACTATGAGGGGATAAATGTGCCGCGTTCAGTAAAGAAAGGACCATTTGTAGATTTACACTTGATGAAAAAAGTAACTGAGGCTGTCGCTTCTAATAATAAGCGACCTATCAAGACATGGTCACGTAGATCAATGATAGTACCTGATATGGTTGGTATTACCATTGCTGTACATAATGGCAGATTGCATGTGCCAATTTTTATTACAGAGAATATGGTTGGGCACAAGTTGGGTGAGTTTGCTCCAACAAGAACCTTCAAAGGGCATTCAGGCGATAGAAAAGTGAAAGAAGAAAAACAAGAATCCGCAGCAGGGGGTAAATAATGGAAGTCGCGGCAAGGTTAAAATATGCCAGGCTGTCTGCACAAAAATGCCGGCTGATCTGTGATCAAATTAGAGGAAAATCCGTCGAGCATGCTTTAAGTATATTGAAGTTTAGTACAAAAAAGGCAGCGGCTGTTGTAAAGAAAGTGCTTGAGTCGGCAATCGCAAATGCTGAGCATAATGCAGGCGCAGATGTAGACGAGTTAAAAGTAAAAGCTATTTTTGCCGATCAAGGGGCTACCTATAAACGAATGCACGCTAGAGCAAAAGGGCGCGGCTGCCGAATATTAAAGCCAACGTGTCATGTAACAGTTGTGGTATCTGATGAGGAGAAAAACTAATGGGACAAAAAGTTCATCCCATAGGTATACGCTTGGGTATAGTGAAGGATTGGTCTTCTAGATGGTACGCACAGTCAAAAGATTTTGCTAATACATTATGTGCTGACATTAAGGTGCGCGAATATTTGTATAAGAAATTAGCGCAAGCAGGCATTAGCCGTATACAAATTGATAGGCCTGCAAGAAATGCCAAAATTACTGTCTATACTGCAAGACCAGGAGTCATTATTGGTAAAAGTGGTAAAGAAGTTGAAACCTTACGTGACGAAATTAATAAAATTCTGAATGTACCCGTACATGTCAGTATTGAAGAAGTGCGCAAGCCTGAATTAGATGCAAAATTAGTTGCTGAAGCCGTTGCGCAGCAGTTAGAAAAACGAGTGATGTTTAGGCGCGCCATGAAGCGAGTTGTTACAACCGCAATGCGATTAGGGGCTAAAGGTATCAAGATTTGTGTGAGCGGAAGATTAGGTGGAACTGAAATTGCTCGCAGCGAATGGTATAGGGAAGGTAGAGTGCCTTTACATACATTACGTGCTGATATCGATTATGGTTTGGCTGAAGCTTATACGACTTACGGTGTCATTGGCGTAAAAGTTTGGATATTTAAAGGCGAAGTCATTGGCGATAAAGAGCAAGCTGAAGGTGCGACTGAAAAATCTTCGGGCAAACAGGAGAAGTAAAAAATGATGCAGCCGAAGCGTACAAAATTCCGTAAACAATTTAAAGGTCGTAATCGTGGTATTGCGACAAGAGGAAACCGAGTGAGTTTTGGTGAATTTGGATTGAAAGCAGCAGAAATCGGACGAATTACCTCGCGTCAAATTGAAGCAGCAAGACGTGCAATGTCTCGACACATTAAGCGTGGCGGAAAAATATGGATTCGTATTTTTCCTGATAAGCCTATATCAAAGAAACCGTTAGAAGTGCGTATGGGCAGTGGTAAAGGTAATGTTGAATATTGGGTTGCGCTTGTGCAGCCAGGTCGGATGATGTTTGAGATTGAAGGGGTTCCTGAAGAGTTGGCACGAGAAGCGTTGAGACTAGCAGCAGATAAGTTGCCAATTAAAACTGTATTTGAAAGTCGGACGATAATGTAATGAAAACAAGTGAATTAAGAAGCAAATCAGTAGAAGAATTGCAAAGTGAGCAACTTGCTATTCATAGGGAATTATTCAATTTGCGTATGCAAAGAGGCATTGGGCAATCGCCACAAACACATCTCTTTAGAAAGTTAAAAAGAGACGTTGCTCGGATAAAAACGATCTTAAGAGAAAAAGAAGGTTCATGATTATGGTAGAACAGATAATTTCAGGCCGAAGCGTAATTGGAAAAGTCATCAGTAATAAAATGAACAAGACTATTGTTGTGGAAGTGGAGCGTAAAGTGAAGCATCCCCTCTATGGAAAATACATGCGGAAATTTTCAAGGATGTATGCCCATGATAATGAAAATATCTGTAAGATTGGTGACATCGTACAAATAAAAATGTGTCGTCCTCTATCAAAAACGAAATCATGGATGTTAGTACAAGTTATTAATCAAGGGGAGAAAGAAACAGCCGTAGGATAAATATATTAATCGGTGATTTCTTTATTTTTTTTGAATAAACATGATAGTATTGGCGGCCTTATTGCTGCCGTAAATTGGAGTTAAACATGATTCAAACGCAGACGATGCTGGATGTGGCGGACAATAGTGGTGCGCGTCGCGTCATGTGCATAAAAGTATTAGGCGGTTCGCATCGTAGATATGCCGGTATTGGAGATGTTATTAAGGTTAGCGTCAAAGAGGCTATTCCACGCGGAAAAGTAAAAAAAGGTGAGGTGATCAACGCAGTGATTGTTAGAACACGTAAGGGCATAAGACGTCCTGATGGTTCACTCATACGCTTTGATGAAAATGCAGTTGTGTTGCTCAATGCACAAATGCAACCGATTGGAACTCGTATCTTCGGGCCCATTACGCGTGAATTACGCGGTGAAAATTTCATGAAGATTATTTCATTGGCTCCGGAAGTTTTATAAAAGAGAGTGACCTATGGCAGAAAAAATTAAAAAAGGCGATGAAGTGATGGTGATCGCTGGTAAAGACAAAGGTAGAAGAGGCATTGTTCAATCGGTCTTGCGCGATAAGGGTATGCTTGTAGTCGAAGATATTAATACAGCTAAAAAACATGTTAAAGCAAATCCTAACACGGGTGAAAAAGGCGGTATTATTATCAAGACTTGTCCCATTCATCGTTCGAATGTGATGCTTTATGATCAAGTGTCTGGTAAAGGAAGTCGTGTAGGCATACGCATCTTAGAAGATGGACGTCGTGTGCGTTACTTTAAGTCGACGGATGAAGTCATTGATGTGTAGGAAATAGGTGAGTTATGGCACGATTGCAAGAGTATTATCGTAAAGAAGTAGTGAAAAAATTAAAAAACCAATTTAAATATACATCAGTTATGCAAGTCCCACGTATTAGTAAAATTACGTTAAATATGGGACTAGGTGAGGCAATGGATGATAAAAAAGTCATTACTTCAGGAGTAGCTGATTTAGAACGAATTGCAGGTCAAAAACCAATAGTGACTCTTGCGCGTAAGTCAATTGCAGGTTTTAAAGTGCGTGAAGGATGGCCTATTGGATGTAAAGTAACATTACGTGGTAAACGTATGTATGAATTTTTAGATAGACTCATTACTATTGCGTTACCGCGAGTGCGAGATTTCCGTGGCTTAAGCATTAAATCTTTTGATGGTAGGGGGAATTATAGCTTGGGCTTTAAGGAACAAATTGTTTTTCCAGAGATTGAGTATGACAAGATTGATGCTTTAAGAGGTCTTGATATTACAATTACTACCTCTGCTAAAACAAATAAAGAGGCGCATGCTTTGTTAGAAGCATTCAATTTCCCATTTAAAGAAAAAAACGTAGGCTAAGCGGTTATGGCAAAAACTTCAATGGTAGAACGTGAAAAGAAAAGAGCGCAATTAAACAAAAAGTTAGACAAAAAACGCAAAGAGCTCAAAGCAATCATATGTAATGTTCATCTAGGCGATGATGAACGTACAGAAGCTGAGCATGCTTTGCAGAAATTGCCGCGTGATTCAAGTCGAACACGACAACGTAATCGTTGCAGGTTATGCGGCAGATCCAGAGCGTATAACCGTTTGACAGGTTTATGTAGAATTCATATGCGTTCAGCGGTCATGAATGGTCTAGTCCCGGGTATGCATAAGGCTAGTTGGTAGGTCAGGATTGGTTAGAGGTATTTAAAAATGTCAATGCAAGATCCAATAGCGGATATGTTAATACGTATACGTAATGCGCAGATGGTAGGCGAGAAACAGGTTAAAATGCCTGCTTCTAAACTGAAAGCGTCTATCCTGAAGGTGTTACAAGAAGAAGGATACATTGAAAGTTATGAGTTTACGTCTGCCCAAGGTAAAAAAGATTTAACTGTAAATTTGAAATATTATCAAGGCCGGCCAGTCATTGAAAAAGTTAAACGTATAAGTAAAGCAGGACTGCGAATTTATAGAAGCGTTACTAAGTTGCCTGTTGTTCGAGCAGGAATGGGTATTGCAATTATATCAACGCCTAAGGGTGTGATGACCGAGCGTGCTGCACGCACCCAAAATTTGGGCGGTGAAATACTGTGTACAGTTGAGTAGTGGGAGAAAAAATGGTTACGTCAAGAGTAGGTAGAAAACCCGTTGCTGTTCCTGCGGGAGTTGATATAAAAGTTCAAGGCCAAAGCCTACATATAAAGGGGCCAAAAGGGCAGTCAACATTTGCTGTACATCCAGCTGTATTGGTTCAACTTGAAGGTGGGTTTATCAAAGTTGAACTAAGTTCGACAAAGTCGTACTGTCGTTCAGGGTCAGGTTTGAAGTTGAATAAATCTATTACGGGGACTGCACGTTCAAAAATAGCAAATTTGGTTCAAGGTGTAAGCAAAGGATTTGAGCGTAAGCTTGCATTGGTTGGGGTCGGTTATCGTGCTCAAGTAAAAGGTAAGGAGTTACATTTATCGATTGGTTATTCTCATCCAGTCATTATTACAGCTCCTGAAGGTATTACTATTGAAACACCTAACCAAACAGAAATTATTGTTAAAGGTGTAGATAATCATTTAGTGGGTCATATGGCGTCGAAAATTCGCGCGGTTCGAGCACCGGAACCTTATAAAGGTAAGGGAATTCGTTACGCAGATGAGATCATCCTATTGAAAGAAACTAAGAAAAAATAGCAGGGCAACATGAAAACAGATAAGAAAAGTTCGAGATTACGAAGAGCAAAGCGCACAAGAATGAATATTCGTGAGCAAGAAGCATTGCGTTTGTGTGTGCATAGAACGCCCCGCCATATTTATGCGCAAGTGATTTCTCGCGATGGCTCTAGTGTGTTGGTTTATGCGTCTACGCTTGATAAGCAGATTAAAGGAAAAATGAAATCGACGGGCAATTTAGAAGCGGCAAAAATGGTTGGGAAGTTAGTGGCTAAGCGCGCTCTTGACGCAGGTATTCAACAGGTGGCATTTGATCGATCAGGTTTTAATTATCATGGTCGCATAAAGGCTTTGGCAGATGCAGCGAGAGAAAGCGGATTACAATTTTAAGGGCTAAATATGGCGAGTTTTGACCAGACAACAAAAAGTGACGGCATGCAAGAAAAATTAGTTGCAGTGTCACGCAATGCTAAAGTAGTAAAAGGCGGTAGAATTTTTAGTTTTGCTGCAATTACGGTGGTTGGCGATGGCAATGGGCGTATTGGAATTGGGCGTGGGAAAGCACGTGAAGTTCCTATAGCCATTCAGAAAGCGTTGGAAGCAGCGCGTAAAAATATGCAGCGTGTCGTATTGAAAAACGGTACTTTGTATTCAGAGATTAGCGGTAAGCATGGTGCAACGAAAGTCTTTATGAAACCAGCCTCAGAAGGTACAGGAATTATTGCTGGTGGTGCTATGCGTGCTGTGTGTGAGGTGTTAGGAATTAAAAATGTATTAGCGAAAATTATAGGTTCAACTAATCCTATCAATGTTGTTAGAGCTACGTTAAAAGCATTGCAGAGTGTAACAACGCCGGAATATGTCGCTGCAAAACGTGGTAAGACGTTAGAAGAAATGACTGGAAACTAATTTATGCCAAGTAAAAAGAACAAAATAAAAGTGACATTAATCAAGAGCGCGATTGCTGCGCAACCCAAACATAAGAAATGTGTCAAAGGATTGGGTTTACGTAGATTGCGCCATGCGGTTATCTTGCAAGATAACCCATGTATTCGTGGCATGATCAATAAAATTGGGCATCTGTTGTTAGTAGAGGAAGCATAAGCAATGAATCTCAACACATTAAAACCAGCACCAGGTTCCAAAACACCTGCAAAACGTTTAGGGCGTGGCATTGGATCAGGAAAAGGAAAAACATGTGGACGTGGTCATAAAGGTCAAAGAGCACGTGCGGGCGGGTTTCATAAGATTGGCTTTGAAGGTGGCCAAATGCCTTTGCAGAGACGAATGCCGAAATCAGGTTTTCGCTCTAAAAAATCATTGGTACGTGAAGAAATTCGCTTATCCGATCTAAATAGCATCACCTCAGAAGATATCATTGATATTGAAGCATTACGATCGGCTGGATTGATTCGAGGCACAACCAAGTACGTTAAAATTATTTTGTCTGGTCAAGTCAATAAAGCATTAACCATACGAGGATTGGGGTTAACAGCAGGTGCACAAAAAGCAATTGAAGCACTTGGCGGCAAGGTTTGGACGGAGAAATAAATGGGAACCAACCGTCCAGGAGTCAGCGGCACAGCAAACCAAGGAATCGAAGATTTAAAGCGACGTTTGTGGTTTGTGTTTTTGGCGATAGTTGTGTTTCGCATTGGATCCTACATTCCTGTTCCTGGACTGAATCCATTGCGTTTGCAAGAATTATTTAGTGCTCAACAAAATAACATTATCGGATTGTTTAACATGTTTTCTGGCGGCGCGCTTATGCGGTTTAGCGTGTTTGCTTTGGGTATTATGCCCTATATTTCTGCTTCTATTATTATTCAGCTTTTAACGGTGCTTTCACCACAACTTTCTGAATTAAGAAAGGAAGGCGAAGCGGGACAACGTAAAATTAATAAATATACTCGTTATGGAACATTGATTTTATCAACATTTCAAGCGATTGGTGTTTCTAAAATGCTTGCGTCACATGGGATAGCACTTGCTCCAGGTATTCCATTTTATTTTACAACGACCATTACATTAGTGACGGGTACATTATTCTTAATGTGGTTGGGCGAACAAGTAACCGAGCGAGGAATTGGTAACGGTATATCGATTATCATCTTTGCGGGTATTGTGGCGGGATTGCCTGCTGCTATTGGCCGAACCTTAGAACAAGTCAGAGAAGGTCAATTACAGGTTGTAGTGTTGTTGCTGATCATGTTAGCTGTTGTTGGAGTGGTTGCATTTGTTGTATTTGTTGAGCGTGGGCAGCGTCGCATTACGATAAATTATGCTAGGCGGGTCCAAGGCGGAAATATGTATTCAGCCAAAAGCAGTCATTTACCTTTAAAAATTAACATGTCTGGTGTCATACCACCTATATTTGCATCAAGCATTATTTTGTTTCCTGCGACGTTGGCACAATGGTTTGGTCATGGGAAAGGAATGGAATGGCTAGGAGCAATAGGCGTTGCTTTGCAACAAGGGCAGCCTTTGCATATGTTATTATTTGGTACCGCGATTATCTTTTTTTGCTTTTTTTATACTGCATTGGTATTTAACCCGAAAGATACAGCAGATAATTTAAAAAAATCGGGAGCTTTTATTCCTGGAATACGCCCAGGAGAACAGACAGCAAAATATATTGATATGGTTATGTCGCGTTTAACGCTCACAGGATCCATTTATGTGACTCTAGTCTGTTTGCTGCCTGAGTTTATGATTTTGACATGGAATGTACCCTTTTATTTTGGAGGTACGTCTTTGTTAATTATTGTGGTCGTTGTCATGGATTTTATTGCACAAGTTCAAGCGCATATGATGTCTTATCAATATGAATCGCTTCTTAAAAAAGCAAACTTGCGCGGCGGCGGGATGAGTTTAATACGTTAGCAATCGGAGTTAAGTATGAAAGTAGGTGCATCAGTAAAGAGAATTTGTCGCCATTGTAAGATTGTGCGCCGCAATCGCGTGGTAAGAGTGATATGCAAAGAAAAGAGGCACAAGCAAAAACAAGGCTAATTTTCATAGTTTTATGTATAAGAGAGATTGATTTTTTATTAATTCAAGATTAAACTGACGCGCTATTTTGCTTAGATAAGACTGACGTTAAGTAGGAGTGATTGAATGGCAGCACGTATTGCAGGTGTGAACATACCCGTACAAAAACATATCGTTATTGGGCTCACGTCTATCTATGGAATTGGGCGTAATAGAGCCAAAGTCATCTGTCTCTCAGCAAATGTCAAACCAGAAATCAAGGTGAAAGATCTTTCAGAGGCAGAGCTTGAGAATTTACGTAATGAAGTCGCTAAATATCGTGTTGAAGGCGATTTACGTCGTGAAGTATCGATGAATATTAAGCGATTAATCGAATTGGGAGCCTATCGTGGTTTGCGCCATCGACGTGGGTTACCTGTTCGTGGCCAGCGTACTCGCACCAATGCTCGTACGCGTAAGGGTAAGCGTAAAGGTAAGGTAACTAAAACAACTTAAAGGTGTTAACTAGGAATATAAACAACAATGACAGATACTAGAGCTCAACAAACACAAACAACGAAGGCGCGTAAAAAAGCAAAAAAACTTGTTGTTGACGGCGTAGCTTATATACGTGCGTCATTTAATAATACGATTGTGACTATTACCGATGTTCAAGGTAATACCATCGCGTGGTCAAGCGCCGCAAGTTGTGGATATCGCGGTTCGCGTAAATCAACGCCTTATGCAGCAGGTGAAGCAGCTACCAAAGTTGCTCAAGTTGTCACTGAAAATTTTGGCATGAAGAATGTGCATGTTCGGGTAAAAGGCCCTGGGCCCGGCAGAGAATCTGCAATTAGATCTTTGCATACAGCAGGTTTAAAAATCTTATCAATCACAGATGCGACAGGTATACCGTTTAATGGTTGCCGTGATCCTAAAAAGCGTCGTGTATAACGAAGGAGAAGGCTGATGGCTAGATATCTTGGGTCAAGATGTAAGTTATCAAGACGTGAAGGTGCAGATCTATCACTCATGAGCGGTGTTCGTTCGCTTGACACAAAGTGTAAGTTAGATGCAGCTCCAGGTATGCACGGGGCTCGCAGAGGTCGTGCAACCGAATATGGCGGGCAGTTGCGTGAAAAACAAAAAGTCCGCCGTATTTATGGTATTATGGAACGCCAGTTTAGTAACTACTTTAAAAAAGCTGCACGCTTAAAAGGTTCTACAGGGGAAAATTTGTTGAAACTTTTAGAGAGCAGATTGGATAATGTGGTTTATCGAATGGGATTTGGATCAACAAGAGCCGAAGCGAGACAATTAGTTACCCATTGCGCAATTTTAGTGAATGGGAAAAGCGTAAATATTCCATCGCATACGGTATTACCCGGTGATGTTATCACTGTACGAGATCGTGCTAAGCAGCAACTTCGAATTCAAGGTGCACTTGCTTTAGCACAATCCAGGTCAATATGTAGTTGGGTAGAAGTAGATTTGAATGCTTTAGCAGGTACATTTAAAAGCGTGCCTGAGCGATCAGATTTACCGCCTGATATTTACGAAAAATTAATAGTAGAGCTTTATTCCAAATAATTGTTTGGAGTTTATAATGCAAAATAATCCGTACGAATTTTTAAGTCCGCGTGAAATTGTAGTAGAAACATTAAGCCCATTTCATGCAAAAGTAACACTCGAGCCGTTAGAAAGAGGTTTTGGCCATACATTAGGTACTACTTTGCGCAGAATTTTACTGTCATCTATGCCAGGTGCTGCTATTGTAGAAGTAAAAATAACGGGTGTTTTACATGAGTATGGTACTATTCCAGGTGTACAAGAAGATGTAGTTGAAATTCTTCTTAACCTAAAAAATATTTCGATTAAATTACATGGTCGTGAAGAAGTGACGTTGACGCTCAATAAAAGCGGTTCTGGTTCTGTTTTGGCGGGTGATATTGAACAAGAGCATGACGTTGAAATTGTTAATCCAGATCAAGTGATTGCTCATCTTAATAATACCGGTTCTCTTAGCATGACCTTAAAGGTTGCATTGGGAAGAGGATATCAAACTGCTTCGACGCGAAATAAATTAAAAGAAGAAAGTGGTAAGGCAAGTATTGGCGTGCTGCATTTAGATGCAAGTTTTAGTCCAGTTCGGCGAGTCGCTTACAGCGTTGAAAGTGCGCGTGTTGAGCAACGTACCGATTTAGACAAACTGGTTATTGATCTTGAAACAAATGGTACTTTAGATCCTGAAGAAGCAATTCGTCGCTCAGCGACTATTTTGCAACAACAATTGTCCCCATTTGTGGATTTGAGATCATCACCCATTATCAAAGATGCAGGGGATCAACAAGCTGTTAATCCTATTTTTACTCGACCTGTAGATGATCTTGAGTTAACAGTCAGATCTGCAAATTGTTTAAAAGCAGAAAGTATTTATTACATTGGAGATTTAGTACAGCGTACGGAAACAGATTTGCTGAAAACGCCAAATCTGGGTAAGAAGTCGTTAACAGAAATCAAAAATGTACTTGCATCACATGAATTATCCTTAGGGATGCATTTAGATCATTGGCCACCAACAGTGTTAAAAGAATAGAGCGGGAAGGTGTGTTATGCGACATCGCAAAAGTGGTAGATATTTTAGCCGTACAAGTAGTCATCGTAAGGCAATGTTTAAGAATATGATGGTTTCTTTGTTAAAACATGAGCTCATCACAACAACTGTCGAAAAAGCAAAAGAACTCAGAAGTTACATGGAACCCATGATTACTTTAGCAAAAATAGATTCTTTGCATAATCGTCGTCTGGCTTTTGCACGCTTACGTGATCGTGATATGGTAACAAAGTTATTTAACGAAATTGCTCCTCATTTCAAGGAACGTCCAGGCGGTTACTTAAGAGTATTGAAGTGCGGTTATCGTAAAGGTGATTGTGCACCTATTGCTATCGTAGAGTTAGTAGGTAGAGAAAAAAGCGCTGCTTGATGCCTACATTCCTAGGACTTTAAGTTAGTTTTTCTGAATTAGAAAATTAAATTATGGCCTATAGTATGAAAAATGAC
>CAZAEO010000053.1:0-10415 GCA_964484285.1 uncultured Coxiellaceae bacterium
TGCAAAAAAACGCAGGGTTCGCAATGACACTACTTAAGCTTATTCTGCGTAAGGTAAGTAAGTTATTAGAATTTGCTTTGTTTGATTTCCACATGATCAGATTGTAATTGCTTTGCTTTTATCAAGGCTTTTTTTGCTTCTGTGTATTGATGATTAGCCAAATAAAGTTTGCCGAGAATAAACCAACCTTCTGCATCATCTGGGTTAGCAGCTAGTTTTTGTTTAATTTGCTCGATAATGTTATCTATTCCACCTAATTTAGCCACTTCTTCTTGTAAATTATAATGTTGTTTACCGTGAGTTAACCATTGTTGTAGTGCTGTGTCATCTTCTAAAACATAATGTAATCCTGTTGCGCATACAATAATAAATAATGCGGTCATTAAAAAATAGCGACTAAACAGTTTTTTGTTGACAAAAAAAGGTAGTGCAAGCAGGGCAAGTGCGCTAAGCAACATTAAAATGAGCAAACTATACAATAAATACATTTATTTTTTTCTCGAATACAAATAATAAAATAAATAACTCACGCTAAATAATAAAAATATAAAAGGACCAAACCATAATCCAAACGTTGTCACATTTAACGGCGGGCGATATAAAATAAAATTTCCGTAGCGTGAGACTAAATAATCAATAATTTGTTTATTAGATTGTCCAAGTTGAATATGTTGAAAAATTTGATCTCGCAAATCAGATGCAAGCGGTGCGTTGGATTCTGCTAAATTTTGATTTTGACAAACAAGACAGCGTAATTCAGTTGTTAACGTAGTAAATTGTTTTTGTTGTTCAGGTGTCGCAAATACATAAAAATCTTGCACGGCAAATAAATTAAACGGTATTATCAGCAAGATAAATAATATTTTTCTCATGCAGATTCGCTCCGTAATTGTGAGATCAATGGTTTTAATGTTGTTTGCCAAATACTCTCATCAATGGCGCCAATGAGCTTGTAACGAATGATGCCTTTTTTGTCGAGTACAAACGTTTCAGGAGTGCCATAGACGCCCCAGTCAATGGCAATTTTGCCGAACTGATCAACCGCCACGATTTGATAGGGATTGCCTTGTGTTTCGAGCCATTTTTTGGCGAGAGATAAATCATCTTTATAATTTAGACCATAAAAAAATAACTGTTCTTGTTGTGCTAATTGTAAAAGAAGAGCATGTTCATCAGCGCATGCGGCACACCACGTTGCCCACACGTTGACGAGTGTTACATGCCCTAGAAAATCTTTCGTCGAAGTTATTTTTTTTGAATCAAATAAGGTGGGTAATTGAAATGTAGGTGCGGGTTTATTAATTAAAGGTGATGGTATTTGATTCGGATGTAAACGTAGACCGTTCCATAATAAAAACACAATAAACAAAAATAAAATCAGTGGTAATGCGATTAATGCTCTCACTTGGCAGCTCCGCGTTTATTCCAATAAGAAATGAATGAAAGTAATCCGCCTAACAATAACAAAAAACCACCTGCCCAAATCCAACGGACAAAAGGTTTATAGTAAATACGTACTGCCCAGCCACCATCAGGAAATGCATTGCCTAACGCAAGGTATAAATCACGCCAGGGATTGATTAAAATACCGGGTTTGCTTAATGTTTCTTGGTTGCTGGTATAAATACGTTGTTCGGCGAATAATTTTTTTATTTCACCGGTATTATTTTTTTGAATATCAAATGTGGCTACAACACTTTTATAATTAGGGCCGCGAGATTCTGTTACATTAGCAAAAGTAAATTGATAATGTGCAAGTGTAGTTGTTTCACCGGGAAGAATTTTGACTTGCCGTTCTTCACTGTACGATTTATTCATCGTAATGCCTAAGGCAATGACTGCAATGCCTAGGTGAGCAATAATCATCGACCAGTTACGCGTATCCATTTTTTGATACGATGTCCATTGTTGATAAGCGTATTGACCTGTTGCCAGTATAATCCATACGGCTAAAAAAATACCGCAGGCTGTCGTCCATGAAAAAGCAAAACCCAATGTGACGGGCGTCACTAGACTTATTAGCAAGCTGACAAGAAATGTGTACCGTACTTTTTGCCATACGTCGATGAATGAATTATTGCCAAAACGCACATGGGGTACCAAGCCCATTAACAACAAGAGCGGCAAGATAATGGGAACAAAAACTGTATTGAAATAAGGTTCGCCAACTGAAATTTTCCCATCATTTAATGCGTCTAATAGGATGGGATATAAAGTGCCAATCACGATAGTCACTACAGCGGTTAATAGAAAGATGCTGTTAATGAGCAATAATGTTTCGCGCGACAACAAAGCAATTCCTGGCGGTTGATAAAGATGTTTGATGCGAATTCCATACAAAAGAAACGCGCTACCAATAATAAATGTAAGGTAGCACAACAAGAAAATTCCTCTCGTCGGATCACTTGCAAAAGCATGTACCGAAACTAACACACCGGAACGCACTAAAAATGTACCTAACAAACTTAAAGTAAACGTGACGATGGCGAGCAAAATAACCCAACCTTTAAATATGTTCCGTTTTTCACACACAATCAAACTATGTAAAAGCGCTGTTGCAGATAACCAGGGTAACAAGGATGCGTTTTCTACTGGATCCCAAAACCACCAACCACCCCAGCCTAATTCTCGATAGGCCCACCAACTTCCAAGCACTATGCCACAACTTAAAAAAGACCACGGCAGGACAATCCACGGACGACAGGCATGTGCCCATGTGTTATCAAATTTTCCTTCAATGAGAGCTGCGATTGCAAAAGCAAAACCAATAGCAAATCCAACATAACCTAAGTACAACATGGGTGGATGAAAGATTAAGCCGGGATCTTGTAAGATCGGCGTAAGATCATTACCTGTGAGCAAATTCGCTGGAAAATCACGTTGAAATGGATTGGAAGTCGCAAATAAAAACACAATAAAGCCGGTGCTAATTAAACCTAATACTCGGATGATATTGGAATAAGAAAAGGTAGATAATTGTTTATCGCAAAATAATACAAAGGCGACAGTCCAGCCTCCTAAAATTAAACACCATAATAACAACGAACCTTCATGACCACCCCATGCAGCGCCTATCCGATAGATGAGAGGTAATAACGGATGCGAGTGTTCACGTACATAAATAACAGTAGGGTCATTGATCAGAAAACTGATAATCAAGCACAGCATAGCAAATGACAAAAAAATAAATTGGCTGATAGCAGCCGTTTTGCTAAGACGTATTTGCAGAGTGGAATAGTGCCAAAGCGGTGCAATGGCTTGGATCAGCGCGAAACAAAACGCGAGGATAATTGCAAACGTGCCTAATTCAGGAATCATACCTGTTTCCTCGCAGAGGGTTGCAGTTCTTTGGCAAGAGGCCAAGGCATATATTTTTCATCATGTTTGGCAAGTACTTCACTTGCCTGCAATGTATGCGAGTTGTTTAATTTACCGGTGACCACGACCCCTTGTCCTTCGCGAAATAAATTAGGTAATACACCAGCATAATTCACTAAAATATCGTGCGTTTTATCGGTAATCATAAAGTTGACATGTGTTCCTTGTGCATCATAGTGCACACTCTGTTGTTTCACATAACCGCCTATGCGAATGATTTGGTTGGCTTGTATGTGGGTTTGCATGATTTGAGTGGGTGTATAAAATAAATTGATATTTTGTTTGAGCGCATACAAAATCAAACCAACAGCCGCACATAAGATGATGATGATGCTAATGATTCCAGCTAGTCTGATTTTTTGTTTGCGATTCATGGTGATGTATTAAGATAATGCTGGATCGTTTTTTTAATTTGTTTTTTTTCACGGGCAAAAATAACTAAATTAATGCCAAATACAAATAATGTAACGCAATAAGCAGGCCATACATACCATCCATAGCCGCCCATAGAGAGGATGTGCTGGATGTTATTCATAACATATCACCTCACGTATCCAGGCGCTTTTCATTTCACGCAACAAAATGTGATTGCGCATACGTAATAGCAGAATGAATCCATAAAAAAGCAAAAATGCGGCAATCATGGCTAACAAAGGATGTAGCATAGCAGGTGCAATCGCCGGTTTTGCAAATTGACTAATCGTCGGGCCTTGATGAAGCGTATTCCACCAAATGACTGAGTAGTGAATAATTGGTAAATTAATCACACCGGCTACAGCAATCACTGCACTCGCGCGCTCTTTAGTTGGTTGGTCGGTCATCACAGATTGCAGTGCAATAAAACCGAGATAAAGAAAAAATAAAATGAGCACTGATGTTAAGCGTGCATCCCAAATCCACCATGTTCCCCACATGGGTTTTCCCCAAATAGAACCCGTAATCAATGCAAGGAGTGTAAACCATACACCAATGCGAGCGCTGCATGACATACAAATGGCGGCAATTTTAACGCGCCATATGAGCGTAATGAATGCTGCAATGGCCATAACTAAATAAATTGCCATGGCGGTGAAAGCGCTTGGCACATGCACGTAAATAATGCGAAAACCGTCACCTTGTTGATAATCGGCAGGCGCAATAAATAATCCAGCAATTAAGCCATAAAAAAAACAAATAGCAAAAGCAATAGCAATCCAGGGCAGAAGCTTGGAGCTTGTCTGGTAAAAATGTTTAGGAGACAAAAATTTTTGATTTAACCAGTGCAACAACATATTTATTGATTCACTCCGATTCGCAATGCAATACTCGTTAACCAAGGGGCGAATGCTAAGCTTAGCAACATGAACGAACCCATTACCGCAAAATAACCATCAATGGGTTGTTGGGTTGTTGCTGCAACCATAGTTCCTGTGCCAAAAATGAGAACAGGAATATAAAGTGGCATAATTAAAATAGGTAACAACAAGCCATGACCACGTATACCAATCATTAATGCGGTACCTATGGCGCCTAACAGTGTTAAGGTCGGTGTACCAAGTAGTAGGCTAACGATTAATGCATATTCTTCATAGGGGGGCAAGTGTAGCAAAAATCCAAGCAGTGGGCTAACTAAGATTAAGGGCAGGCAATAGGTGCACCAATGGCTGATGGTTTTACACAAAACTAGCAAGGTGAGCGGATAAGGGCTGAGTAAGACTAAATCAAGATGACCTTCTTGCGCATCAGCCTGAAATAAATTACCCATCGATAATAGAATAGCAAGCAGGGCTGCTACCCAAATAATGCCAGGAGCAATTTGTGTCAGTAATGCAGTATCAGGTCCGATTGCGAGCGGGAACAAGGTGACGACAATGACAAAAAAGAGTAACGGTATTAGCCAGGAAAAAGCACGCCGTAATGTCGAGCGAATTTCGTAGCGGATGATACTCAACAGATGATTTATCATGACTGTCTTGCTCCATCACCTAGCCAAAGAGTCTGGGCGTCTTGTGTTTTTGGCAAATCTTGGTGAGTTGCTATCATAGCGATACCACCTTTGGCAAGATGTTGATGTAATAAATCATTGAGAAGTTGTTGACCTGCCGCATCAAGCGCTGTAGTTGGTTCATCCAGAATCCAGAGTTTGGCGGGCTGGATAATTAATCTGGCTAATGCTAAGCGTCGCGCAAGGCCTGCAGATAATTGAAATGTGGGTTTGTGAATCGCATGTAACAACCCGATCTTTGTCAGTGCTGTCTCTAAAGAGATTTTTTTGGGATTGTTGCCAGCGAGCAAACAACTTAAAGCAAGATTTTCGTAAACGGTCAAATAGGGCTTAACCCCATTTTGATGCCCAATAAAGCAGGTCTGTTGTTGATACAGATCTCGCTGCTTAAAAATAGAAACGCCTTCCCAGCAGATGGCGCCTTCCTGCGGTTCGATAAACCCACCCAGTATGCGTAGTAATGTCGATTTGCCGCTGCCATTGACACCCCGTATTTCACAAAGACTGCCAGGTTGTAACGCGCAGCAAATTTGATTAAATAACAAGATGTTATTGCGTTCAAAGCTAAGATGATGAATGGTCAATTGCATGGGGATGAAATTTAACACATTTTATGGAGTATGAAAATAAAAGATGTGCTATTATTAATCATAAAAATGATTTGCGAAAAATAAATGTAAGGGGCTGTCAAAGAATAACTTTTCCTTTTTGGCGCTCAGATGACAAGATATTTAAATGTTTCGATTGAGCAAAAGCGCAGGCGTACTTGCTTGTACGTCGAGCTTTTGTGATTGAGAAACGTTTAAAGATCGACGTCAGATGAGATGCTAAAAAGAAAAGTTATTCTTTGACAGCCCCTAACGAGGACATGCTATGCAAAATCGTATCAACGAACCGAAAGCGGATGCTTTTGAATATACAGTAGATAAACTTGCCCAATTTTGGAATGACCTTTATCAGCTTAACACAGGATCAGCAAGCATGGTGCGTGCAGATCTTCGAAATTATTTTAGCTCGCCATCTAAGCATCCTAGATTATCCCAGCAACTCAATTTGTTGAAGTCTAATTTTCCACTTGAATTACAGGATTTAATAGAAGCATTAGTTGATGATATAAAAAAAAATGATGGCAAGTTAGTTGCATTTATCAAAGAGCAAGAAGACGATAATTTGCTCGAGATTCTTGAAAATAGAAGAACAGAAGAGAAAATATCACAAGAATTGCCGCAATCACTTAAGACGGGTAACGATCACATTATACCTGCAGCAATCTTACCGTTAAAGAAAGACATTGATTCCAGGGTTGTTCGATATAAAAAGTTTATAGAAGAAATGCATGATAAGATTAGATATAGTTTGAGTTGTTATCAATATGCAATTGCAGCAAAGTACTGTGAAGATGCGTACGATAGCTCAAACCGCATGAGAGAATTAGTGAAAGCACATGGGAAAAGCAACACATTAATTGATAACATGACAAGCAATATGGCTTATAGCCAATATTATCGCGGATATATTTGTTATCTGTTAGGTCAATATGCTGACGCAAGCGCACTTTACCAGGCTTCTCTGCACACATATAGCACCCTATTTAGCAAAATAGATCTGGATTGCTATGATATGGCGAAGGCGCAACAGGCTCTTGGTCTATCGCTTCGGCGTCAGGGTCTGCAAACTGATGCATATCGTGCTTTTGAAAAGGCGCTCACGTTATTGGAAAACGTGCGTCGAAAAACTGAAAAAATAAATAGCATTAAAAGCAAAATAGCACATGAATTGACAAGACAGGGAGCACTTCTTGATACAGCAGGTATGAATCTATTTTCTCTATTTAAACCAGATGCTGCATTACCAGTCAATTTATTTGCTGTTAAACGTATTCAATACGAATTAAAGGGTGCTTTAACAGAAGAAGAATTAAAACTATTACCCTTGCAAGAGTTCATGAAATTGGAAGCGCCTCTATGTGATCAGCTTATTAAAAATATTCAACGGCATAGAGATGCTGAATTAGATAATCCTTATTTAACTGCTATATCTGACCTTCTGGAAGAAAAACATGCTTCTTCTTTAGCGGATATTTTAGCAATAGAAGAAAATAAATTTGCAAAATTAGTTGAACATCATGATGCGATATTTTATTTATTCAGGAACCAGGTTACTTTACAGCAACTTGCACAAATGGATAGTCAAAGGCTGGATAAAATACTGGCTATCATTGCAGAAAATAGCGCTCTCCGAATAGCATTAGGAATAGAAGAGTATGCTCAAACTGAGGATCAAAAACAGTTAATTACGCATTTGCGTAACATCATCATGGGGACTGTTCCAGTCAACCAGGATGAGCAGATCTTGCCTAAGAAAAAATTATAATATCGTTTTATTCGCCATAAAGAAAATCATGCACAATAATCCAATTGCACATATGAGCAAGAAGAAGGATTGTAGGTAGTGATATTTTTTAACGGGGTCATCAGTTTGAAGTGAGACAGTGACTTGCTGAGATAGGAATAAAAAATACATAAAACCTAACCAGCTACCGATGACGACCATAAAACTGATAATACTGCCGCCGATCCATAATTGATTAGCCGCATAGTGTTTGAGGCTAATCATAGTAAAACCTGTTGCCAATTGGAAAATAGCAAAAGGGACAATAATCAGCAACGTCTGGGTTTGCATCCGATTTAAGAGCGTTATTCTATTAGCGGGTCGTATCGAGCGCCAAAGATAATAACTATAAGCTATGCTAGTTAAGACACACGCCGCGCTGATAATGTGTAGTATTTTTAAAGAGTTATATAACATTCATTACATCACTCACTTTTTTCCCAATGATGAAAATGTAGCATACTTGTTAAAGCAATGCATCCTGTTGTTTGTTTTCATGTTTTTCTACAAAATTTAATACAATCTTAATAATATTGGCGTATGATTTTTATTATTACATAAGATCCTCTTCTAGGGACATAAGATATAAAACGAGAGTATATTTAAAATGGCGCAAACAAGATTTTTTCTTCTAAAAGATGGAATAATTAGTGGTGTCTGCGATGATAGCACAGCGTTAGCTTTATATGATCAGGTAAATGCGAAAGCAAAAGAGCGTGCTGAAGAAAAAGAGAAAAAAGATTATGCAGCAGATGAAATTGCGGAGCAACTCGAGATTTTATTGTTTAATGAGTTGCAAGATCAATATTTACTTGATGATGCTACCTATAAAAAAATTAATGACTTAATTACTCAATGGAATCCTAAGCCACCTTCTGAAAACCAGGAAGATAAAATAAAAGACAATCATAAGTTTGGTCAAATTCAACAAGTCATGATGGGTTTATTACCTAAAATAAAAAAACAACAACTTCAAGAATTGGAAAGTTTAATCAGTCAGGATAATAATGAGGCATTGATTAATCAATTAAATCAACAAACTGATGATGCTAGGATAAATGATTTTATTATAGCAAAACAATATTTCGAACATAAACATCTCCTTGAATCACATCTCCTTGAATCACAATTTCTGGAAGAGATTAATAGAGCAAGACCCAATGTGCCTATCCATGAATTACCTTTATTAACCGAGTTGACTTTGCGTACGGCTTATCATTTGGAACATCCAGAACATGAAAACAACAATCAACGTGGTTTAGAAGTGGCACAGCACGTGATGAATCGACCATGGGGTAAAAGTAGTGGCTGTATTGCATTGACTCTTTTTGTTGGCGCGGCGCTTCTTATCGCAGCGGTTTCTTTGGCTGTGGTAACGGGTGGTCTTGGAACGCTTTCTTTCCCCATCATCACTCACTTTATTGCAGGGTTAGTGGCTAAGGTAACTACTTTATTGGGGACAACAGCACTCATTGCAAAAAGTGTTGTTACAACAGGGGCTATTGTCGCAATAGGTGCACCAGGTGTAGTGCTTACAGCAAAGGGCATATCGAAGGCTGCAGAACCATCAAAAGGTAAATGTTTAGGAAACAAAGTAAATAGGCTTTTTAAGCCAGAAAATGAACATCCTGTGGCATCGCCAGAGCCTAATGGAGAGGGGGATCAACTCGTGCCTAAGTCACCTTAGAATTAATTTTTCTTGATAAATCAATAGATTAATTCATTTCTTAAGAAAATGATCCCTATTCAGTGCTATAATTGTTAAGTTGAAATTCATGTGCAATTGATGGAGGTAGTTATGAATAAGCTTCGAGATGCACTCGCACGAAAAGTACAAGCTGATCCAGAAGCAGTTATTCAAGCATGTCGTAAAGCAGGGTCAGCGCTTACTGCAGATGAGGAAGCTGCTATTAGAGCGCGCAAACTAGAGAAATTTTCTGATGCTCAATTGGAAGATCGATTTAATACGAAGGTTCTAGGATTAATAGGCTTGTCAGCGTTAGCCGGATGGTCAAAGCAACAAAAGGAATAGAAATGATTGTTATAATAAATTGAAATGGCTAAACATCAAACGATGCTTAGCCATTTTTTTTGATTCACTTTATAGTAGATAGTAGTGTGAAGGAGCACCTGAATGCTGGTTAGTCTTGATCGACGACAAGAATTAATGACACATCATCCTTTTTTTTCCACTCTTTCAGACGAAATAGTTGCTAAGCTTGCTGAACTTGCCTATGAGAAAAAATATTCTGCTAAAGCTATCATTGTTTCTGAAGGAGAAATGGTTGATGCTGTTTATCTTATTGTAAAGGGACGAATTGAAATTTCTCGTTTTGCCAAGAGGGCTAATAAAGATGAAATGATTCCTCAAGGGTTATTGCATGTAGGGGAGGCGATTGGTTTGAATGATACCGGATTTTTTAGTCGAACCTTGTTAAGGACTGCAACATTAACCGCGCTTTCTGAAGTGATCCTAATTGGCTGGGACATAGATATTTTTTGTGATTTTTTGAAAAATTATCCGCAGTTTAATCAAGCTCTACAGAAAACAACAGATCAAATTGCACGAATGAATTTTATTAAACAAGCTGCTCCCTTCATGCAGTTACCTCTACCCAAAATTGCTAAACTTGCAGATGAAATCGAAAAAGTAGTGGTTCCT
>CAZAEO010000053.1:10440-14854 GCA_964484285.1 uncultured Coxiellaceae bacterium
GCTTTTTCATCAAGGAGAAAAAGGAGAAAAATGTTTTTTAATTGAATCAGGGGCAGTTGAAGTTTCAATGCGCGCCAATGGCACAGAACGAATCGTAGCCGTTTTGGAGCCACCAGCTTTATTTGGAGAATGTGCTTTATTAACAGTAGCACCGCGTAATGCGACTGCCAAGGTAATCAGAGAGGCAACATTGTTTGAATTGCAGCGGGATAGTTTGCCGTCTGTTGTGACGCATCATTCTACATCTGAAGTATTAATAAATTTAGTTCTGGAGCGTAGTTATCCAATACGGCATCCTGATGTTATTGCACATTCACGTGTGACAGAAGAAGGTGAGGCACTGACGATTCTCAAAGATCCCATGCAAGGACGGTATTTTCAATTATCCGCGGAAGGTTGGTTTATTTGGCAACAACTAGATGGTGCGCATACTTTACAAGACATTACGATGGCTTTATTTAAGGAACGCAATGTTTTTTCTCCTGAAACAGTAGCAGATATCATATTAAATTTAGTTGATGCAGGATTTGTTTCTCTTCCAAAACTGAATTCTTTTTTAAATCCACAAAATAGGTCGCAAGATGTATCTGGCTTAAAACAAACTATTAAACGTTTTGTGACAAAAATAATGTGCATTGGAACTTCTTTTACTAAAACAGATGCATTTTTCACCGCAAGTTATCAAAAGTTTATTCATTATCTTTATACTTTGTTCCCTCAGCTCATCATGGCTGCTATTGTATTAAGTGGATGTGTTGCGTTTTTTGCGTATCTACCTACAGCTGTTTCTTCATTGCAAAATACACCACATTTGTTATGGTTGTTGTTGAGTGTTTTTGTGGCGAGTTTATTTTCTGTCATATTTCATGAATTGGCGCATGGGTATACAGTGAAATTTTTTCAACGAGAAGTCAATCATGCGGGATTTTTATTTTATTGGATCGGCATGGCTGTTTTTATTGATACGTCTGATATGTGGCTTGCTAATAAACGTGCACGTATTATAGTGGGAATAGCGGGTCCTTATATCGATTTATTTATGGCAGGTGCTGCTAGCCTGACTGCAATTTATGTTGCTGATCCATTCATTGCCTTATTTTTTTGGTTGCTTGCGTTAGTGCTTTATTACGGAGTATTAAAAAATTTAAATCCTTTAATAGAAAATGACGGTTACTTGATATTAAAAGATATGTTTGTATATTCCTCTCTTCGAGTCGATGCTGTGCATGAGCTGGGTCATTTTTTTAACGTGAAAAAAAATTCGCAACCAAGGACTAGGCCATTATATATTTATTGGCTAATTTGTATCATGTTTCTTTTCGTTGAAATGTTTTTTGTTATTGTGCTGACATATCATTTACAATTCATTTTGCCTGAAAAATTATTAGGCATCTCAACCCAACATTTGATCTGGTTGTTGCCTGGCCTTGTTATGCTTTATTTTTTAAGCACTGTTTTTATTTTATTAAAAAAGTCGTCTTTGTTACCGCATCGTGAATAATGCCAATTAATATCATAATGAAAATAATATAAATACCTCGCCATAACCAACGGTTAAGATGGAAGGATCGCTTGGCGAAGAGAAGCAAAGAAACCAGCGTACCCAAAATAAAGGTTAACAAATAAGCTGCTTCGATCCAGGGTGTATGAAAAGAAAAATGCTTTGGATACACCAATAAAGTACCCGTTAAGATAGCGAATGCGGTGAGCCATAAAAGAATTCTATTCAGTTGCGTTAAGAGAGCGATTGAAAAGTGTGTAGTGCTTGCGCGTATCAAACAAAAAAAGGTTATGCCTAGCAAGCCTAACGTGCATAACAAATGAAAAAACTTTATAAAGCTGATCAGCATCTATAGCCAGTACACAAACACAAATAATAATAACCAGACTACATCTACAAAGTGCCAATACCAGGAAACCGCTTCAAATGCAAAATGATTATGTGGGGTGAAGTCGCGTTTTAGCATGCGATATAAGATAACACAGAGTCCAATTGTACCGATGGTAACGTGTAATCCGTGAAATCCTGTCAACATAAAAAATGTAGTACCGTAAATTCCAGAGCCTAATGTGAGTCCTTTTTCCAAATAAGCAATGGTGTATTCATGTCCTTGTAAGAAAAGAAAGCTCATGCCTAGCAAAATAGTTGCGAGCTGTCCTAATAACATTGTTTTACGGCGATCTTTTAAGAGAGCCCAGTGCGCAACTGTTACAGTTGCGCCACTGCTTAACAAAATTAATGTGTTAATTGCAGGAATTCCCCATGTTTCCATGACGGATTGTGGCGCCATATAAGTAGCGGGATCGGGATTAGCTATGAGTGGCCAGGTTGCTTTAAAGCTTGGCCATAATAACAGGTGACTGACAATGTCTGATCCGCTGCCACTCAAAGAGGGCACTGAGATAACACGTACAAAAAAGAGAGCACCGAAAAAAGCGCCAAAGAACATGACTTCTGAAAAAATAAACCAGCACATTGCCCAGCGAAAAGAACGGTCCACTTGCGGGTTTTGTAAAAGACCCGCACGATTTTCTCGAATAACTGTTCCGAACCAGCCATATATCGTATAAAACAGGATAAGTATGCCTAAACCAAATAGATAAGGGCCAAACCATTCGCCATGTAACCAATTCGCAAAACCTGCTAAAACACAGATTAATGCAACAGAACCTTTAATAGGCCAACTACTTGGTGACGGTAAATAATATGCTTTCATTTTTTATGCCTCTGTTATTTCCTCTTTTGTAAAAGATCACCACAGTCGATAATCTTTTCCCGGCGCGCTTTCTTGCATCATATATTTTACCGCTGCTTTTAATTCTGCATCAGAGCAAGTTGAGCAGGCTCCGCGCTGAGGGTGCCCCTTGCGGCCTGTAACTACGTTGACGTACGTATCTAAGAAACCTGCTTTCACCATCGGTTTCCAAGCGGCGACATCACCTGGTCTTGGCGCATTTTTGTAATTACTGTTATGGCAAACACTGCAATTTTCAGTATAAATACGTTCGCCATCTGCCAGCGTTAATTTTTTGGGTGGCGGTGCTGCAGTCATTTTCCCGCCAGGGCCCACGACACTTGCTACCATATAATCGACCGCTTGTTTAATGTCTTGATCACTACAAGACAGGCATGTTCCTTTTGCAGGCATGCCGCCAATGCCTTTAATCGCATTGGTATATACTTTATCGATACCGTTTTTCATGATAGGTGTCCAACTTATCGCATCACCGTATTTGGGCGCGCCACCTGCACCTGCTTCATGGCAGCCAGAACAATAATTTTCATATAAGGCTTTGCCTGCAGCAGCACCGGTAGGTCTTGGTGGGGAAACACTTTTTACAGATTTTAAGTAAGTTGCAATAGCCGTTAAATCAGATGGAGTTAAGTAGCGTAAACTATTATGGTTTACTTCTAACATGGGACCTTGTATTTTGCCGCCGCCAATTCTTTGATCTTTGGTGAATACATCGATAATATCTTGATGGGATACCATATCAAGATTGGTTTTGGTAATGTTAGGAGCGAGATACCCTTGAATTTTACTGCCTGTTAAAAAATATTTGGGAATGGGCGCGCCTAACGATAAGTTATCACTAAAGATATGATAAGATGGCGAATGGCACATCGCGCAATGTCCAAGCCCTTCTACTAAATATTCACCGCGTTTCCATTGATCGGATTCTTCCGGAACAACATAGGTCTGGGTAGGATGAAAGAATAACCAGCGCCAGGGTAATTGCAATAGGCGTTGGTTAAATGGCCATACCATTTCATTGCGCAGGTTTTTTTGTTTAATGGGCGGAATGCTGTCTAAGTAAGCTTTGATTGCTTTGATATCATCAACACTTACTTTGCTGAAATAAAGATAAGGAAATGCTGGGTAATAATAATATCCTTCTGGAGAAATGCCTTTATGCATCGCTGTAATAAATTGTTCTTCAGTCCAGTTGCCTATCCCTGTTTCTTTATCGGGGGTAATGTTAGGCGAATAGATAACACCGAACGGTGTTTGCATGGGTAATCCACCCGCGAAGGGTTTCCCTTTTTGCGGTGAGTTGGTATGGCATGCGATGCAATCTCCCGCTTTTGTGAGGTATTCGCCGCGCTTAATGAGAGCGGCATCTTTTCCTGTTATGTTAGCGGTAGGATAGTCTGGGTAGTAGGGAGCGGCGTCATCATCACCGGGTGCGCCCATTAACTGGACATTTTTGCTGATGCCAACTAGGGTGTAAGTACCTGCGCTAGTAATAACTAAAAGAAGGATGACAAGAATGACAACATTTCTTTTCTTAGATAAAATTTTTTGCATGAATTTATTCACGAGCGATCCTTTGTAACAATTTTATTTTAAATCTTTTTTCTCAGTACACGACAAAATTTTTATTTTGACTCCGTTCGTGCTGAGGAGGCGCG
>CAZAEO010000054.1:0-14735 GCA_964484285.1 uncultured Coxiellaceae bacterium
CAACGACTACACCTGCGTTTTTTCTCAATCAGAACGTTTCAATCTCTCGCAATCCTTGCGTTAAAATTCCTAAAACTCAGGTGCGAGAGGTATAGTATCCTTTTGGTACAGCCTATCGGGTCTAGAATTAATGCTTATCGCAATACGGTAACAAAGCTAAAAATCTTGCCACTTTAATCGCCTTTGCCAACTGTCGTTGATAACGCGCTTTGGTTCCAGTAATTCTGCTAGGAACTATTTTACCACTTTCTGTAATAAATTTTTTTAAAAGATAAGCATCTTTATAATCAATTTCAGTGATTTTATTACTGGTAAAATAGCAAAACTTTTTACGCCGAAAATAAGTAGACATAATCACTCCAGTTATTTATCACTTGCTTCTATTGAACTGTTTTCTTCGTCAATTACGGGCACTTTTTTGTCTCCACGTCCTTTATGACCCACTGCATCAGCATCATAATGATGACCCGTTGTTTCACGATTGTCTTTTTCTTTAAGCAGTGGAGAAGCATCTTTGATTGCTCGTTTTACATTTAACACGAGGTTACGAATCACAGCATCGTTATAACGAAATGCATTATTTAACTCATCAAGTGTTTCTTTATCACACTCAATGTTCATTAATACATAATGCGCTTTTAACATTTTGTTAATAGGATAAGCTAACTGACGGCGCCCCCAATCTTCCAGGCGATGGATCTTACCCTTTCTCTGAGTGACTATGTTGCTATAACGCTCAATCATCCCTGGAACCTGTTCACTTTGGTCCGGATGAACTAAAAACACAATTTCATAATGTTTCATGTGCTTACACTCCTTACGGGTTACAGCCTTACCCAACCGAATTGTTGGGGAAGGCAAGGAGAAAATCATTAAAATGACCTTCGAAAGGTGGGTGATTTTACGCAATAATAGGATAAGATGCAATTTTTATCTTGTTTTCCGCCTTGACAAGCCGGCCTCAAGCTTTGAGAATAAGCGCCTGCTATTAAGGCTATGTAGCTCAGCTGGTTAGAGCGCGGCACTCATAATGCTGAGGTCGGTGGTTCGAGCCCACCCATAGCCACCAAAAATCAAGACGTCAAGTAATATGATTATGATGGTGCATTACTATTTTCTTCTTACTTGGCTTCGCAATTGTAATTCTTGTTGTCGTTGCATTTGCATTGTTTCTTGATTATAAAATTTAATTTTATCTTGGATTGCATTTGCTTGATCTTGTGAAAAAGGTTGATCAGCCCATTGTATTAATTTCTGATAAATTTTTTGTTGATCATTATAATTTTCCTTAATAAATTGATACCCTTCTTTATTTACAGTTTTTTCACAAAGTGAATCATAGAAATCACCATATCTTGCGCCTGACATGACTTCTTTACCCAACACTATTTTAAATAAGTCATTAAATTTTTCTTTTCCTTGATATCTAATAAGTGATGGTCTGCTACTTTGATAGCCGGCATCCTCTCGATAACCAGGAGATTGAAGGATTTGTTGATTTTCTCTTTGAATATCAGGATCAGTTTTATAGTAAAGATCCCAATATGTATCGCTCGCCTTGAAAAATTTTTCTAAAAGATCTTTATGAGCATCATTTGGATGGGGAGCATTTCTTTCTGCTTCTTCCTTAGTTATTAATGCTTGATTTAAAGTATATTGTAAATTTCTTAATTTTTCTTGTGCGATTTTCAAGAGCTTTTCGATATCATTTACTACTTTTTCTTGTGATGCAATTTGCCCAGCTAACTTTTCAAAATCAAATTCTTTTGATTCTTGTGCTGTGCTGCGCTGCGCTGTAGAACGCGGATCACTCATTTTAACTCTCCTCTGATATATTATATGTTTATACAACAATTATAACATAATTGGATATGCTTCGTATGGGACAAAAGCCTCAACCATTCAGCCAGTTACACCTAACGCATTAATCTTTTAATGAGCATAGAATAGATGTAACATCCTCATTTTTTTCGGCAAGATATTGCAGAACAAGAAAATATGATAAAAAGAGGTAGAAACAAATGTTTTGGAGAGACGTAGTGAGTTTTGCAAAACTCATTGGAATTCTTGTGATTATTTTTTCGATCACTTCTACTCTTTGCACTTCCTATTATGGAGTAATATATTGGTGGCAAGGTTATTTTAAAAGTCCTATGGCCATGCATGAAATGGATAATGCTAAGTCAAATATAATGATGGATAAACAAGGAACTTCTTAACATGGTAAGCTGTGCGGCAGTTTTTATTACTGCCGCTTTTATTTAACACGTAACAACTTAGCATTAATTGCCACAATAATGGTGCTGAGAGACATTAAGACAGCGCCAAAAGCGGGTGTTAATAAAATCCCATATTTAAATAAAACACCTGCTGCAAGCGGAATAGCAATTGTATTATATCCTGTTGCCCAAAGAAGATTTTGAATCATTTTATTGGTTGTTGCGCGTGAAAGTGCGATCACTGACACGACATCTAATGGGTTACTTTTAACTAAAATAATATCGGCAGTTTCAATGGCAACATCGGTTCCTGCCCCGATCGCAATACCCACATCGGATTGAGCCAGCGCTGGCGCATCATTGACACCATCCCCTGTCATAGCAACGATGAGCCCGCGCTTTTGTACTTCTTTTATTTTTGCAACTTTATCTTGAGGTAACACTTCCGCAAAATATTCATCAAGTCCGATTTCTTTCGATACCCATTCTGCAACTTTTTTATTGTCCCCGGTTAACATAATACAACGAATACCCATTTTTTTGAGTTGTGTAATAGCTTCTTTGGATTCGGGTCGAATAATATCAGCCAGAGCGATGGCGCCCTTAAGCACATCATCAATCATGATAAAAATAACCGTTTTACCCTGAATATTTAATGTTGCGATTTGCGCAGCATTTGAATCATTCAGTTTAATATTTTTTTCACGAAGGTAACCTGGACTTACAACTTTTACCATTTTATTATTTACTTTTCCTTCCGCTCCTTTTCCAGGAATAGCTTTAAAATTTTCAACTGACAATCTATTTTTTCTAGAACTCACAATGCTTTTTGCAATCGGATGTTCTGAGTGCACTTCAACTGCAGATGCCATATCAATCAATTCTTCTTTACTTAAAGAATCATCAAACAATAAAATATCTGTAATGCCAAACTTCCCCTCTGTTAATGTGCCTGTTTTATCAAAGATAATAGCATTTATGTTTCTTGCGGTTTCAAAAGCAATACGATTACGTATCAATAAACCATGGGTTGCAGCAATCGCTGTTGAAATAGCCACTACTAATGGCACTGCCAATCCAAGGGCATGTGGACATGTGATGACCATCACTGTTACTGTTCGCTCAAGTGCAAAAGCAAACGTTTGGTTAGTCAAACCAATCCAGATGAACAAAGTAAACGCTCCACCGACTAAAGCAATCAGCGTAAGCCAACTGGCTGCGCGATTCGCAATATCTTGGGTTTTCGATTTACTTTCTTGAGCAAGTTTCACAAGGTCAATCACTTGAGAAAGAAAAGAATCTTTTCCAGTTTTTTTAACTTCGATAGTAATCGAACCTTCACTATTAATTGAACCGCCAATCACAGCGGATCCCGCTTTTTTGGTAACAAGTTTCGATTCTCCTGTTAGCATAGATTCATTAACGCTCGTTTCGCCCTCAAGAACATTTCCATCTGCTGGAATTTTTTCGCCGGGTTTTATTATCACCCGATCGCCAATAGCAAGTTCACTCAATGGTACTTCTTTTATATTACCATCCGGCATTATTTTGTGTGCATTGGCAGGCATTAACTTCGCCAATTTTTCTAAGGCTTCTCCAGCTCCCATGACCGATTTCATTTCAATCCAGTGACCCAACAACATAATGTCAATTAAGGTGGCTAGTTCCCAAAAAAACATCATCCCAGGAAGACCAAAAACCACAAGAGAGCTGTAAACGTAGGCTACGGTAATGGCTACCGCAATCAACGTCATCATGCCTGGTTTACGACTGGATACTTCGTCAATGAAACCTTTTAGAAACGGCCACCCACCGTAAAAGAAAATCAGCGATGATAGAATAAATAGAACATACATATCGCCTCTAAAAGCCAACAGTTCTTCCAAATAAAGAAATTGTCTGATGATAGGCGATAGAAATAACACAGGAATAGTCAGGAGTAGAGAAATCCAAAAACGTTTTTTAAAATCCTGTACCATGCTTCCGTGATTTCCATGCCCCGCATGGGCATGATTGTTTCCATGTTTAGTAGTATGCTTATGATGATCATGCATCATGTGTTTTCCTTTTTGATGAGCCAATTTTTTGATAAAACATCAATAACAATATCACTGACATCAATTGCATTTGTTTCATGAGTAATCGTGTTGCACGTTACAATTACAGATTACTGGTATAGAACATTAAAAGAAAAACGGAACTGCTTTATCCTAAATTCGGTGGTTCGAGCCCACCCATAGCTACTCTCGTAGTCTTTATTTTTTAAAAGTTAGGGAATGAATTCCACCCAAAAACATTTTATGTTCCGCTGGGTGCACTAAGTCACATGATTGAATGTCGCTAGGTTGAATAGGATGATCCTTGAATTTAGCCGGGTTCTTATACGTCACCTGCACAATCAGACCCTTTCGATTCCTATAGTCAGGATGTTTTCTATTAAATTCAAGCGCTTCTTTTTCTGTAGCAAACACACCTTGGCCAAATAGACGATGGTCATTTTCTTTGTCGTGAACCAACCCTACTTCAGCAGAAATAATATGCTGTATATATTCTGCTATCTGTTTTAAACGTTTTTCAAATTGATTTAAATTCAAAGGTTCTGCGTTTAACAACCATTTTCCATTGTGTTCATTAATGCAAACAAAAAGAAATTCAGGTGGGGTAGGTATAGCTTGAGATTGAAAAAAAGCCTTGATCTTTGCTGCACTCGCATTACTAGCAGCACATAATTTCAACAACCATAAATCGACTTGCCTAACTTCCCTATTTTGCATATATAATCCCCTACTAAAACAATCAACTGCTAGACAGCATATATTGAATCGCCTCCTGCAACTGCAGGTCACTACATTCAAAGCAACCACCTCGAGCAGGCATAGCGCCCACCCCCATCGTGGTTATTTTCATCAATGTCGACATACCCATTTTCCGTCTTATTTGCCAAGCTTTTTTATCGCCTATACGCGGTGCTTTTATATCAATAATAGCTGGATTACCGTGACAGGATGCACAAAATTGTTGGAAAATTTTTTTGCCCGCAAGAGGATCACCCGCCAATTGCTTAACAAACGTCGCTGGATAATGAAAAGTTTCTATCTGTTGAATCTCAGCATCCTCTCTCTTATCTGCATGGCGATATAGAGAAACAGAAAAGCCTAACACTCCACTGAGTAAGAGTAAAAAAATGATAATTATTTTTTGTTTAAACTTCTTCACTGCTGCAAATAAAACAATATATCAAGCAGTGATTTTTCTGTATTGGCACCGAGAATTTTTTTCACGACTTTTCCATGCGGATCAATAATAAAGGTGACTGGCAACGCTTCAATATCATCTAATTTCCATATATTTTGTGGGTCCTCAAGTAAAACAGGAAAGGCAATATTTATTTTACGCATGGCTGTTTGTAATTCTGTTTTCGGCAATCGATCGTAATTGACTCCATACAGTACAACACTTTTGTCTTGATTGTGCTGATAAAAACGATCTAACTCAGGAATTTCTTTGATACACGTCGCGCACCATGCAGCCCAATAATTCAAAATAATCCACTTGCCATGCAAGAACGATGGTTGCACTACGTTACCATTGACATCGTGCAATTCAGCAACATCGCCTTTACAACTCGCAAAAAATAAACTACAGACTAATATGAGAATACTATTTTTTAGTTGCATTAACTATACCTTAGAGTATTTTTTTACAATGAGTTGGTAATCTTTCGCTAATTGTTCTTTACTAGGCGGATAATCTAAATAAGCTTGTAATCGACCTGCTGGATTAAATAACAAAATTTCCGCGCTATGATTCATAGTATATTGATTTTTATTTTGCCCATCTGCTTGGATTTTAGCTGCGACAATATAGAATTGTTTTTCAAGCGCAACTGTTTTTGCGATATCTGCTCTTGCACCCATAAAATGTGGATCAAAAGCAGTGACATACTCTTTCATGCGTGTAAGCGAATCACGCGAGGGATCTACAGACACCATCACCACCTGTGGCAACTTGTCTTCTGGCAGTTCTTTTTGCAACATTTTATACATACCGCTCAGTGCCGCCATTGTGGTGGGACACACCATACCACAATTAGTAAAACCAAAAAACATCAATGTCCAATGCCCTTGTAAATTTTCCTGGTTAAATATTTTTCCAGTCGTAGCGCTCAATTCAAATTGATTTACATTTTTTGCTTCATTTAAATAGGTTCCATCAATTTTAACATCATGCGTTTTTGCATTGTGTTGCAATGCTTCAAAAAAAATCTCGATTCCAGCAATAATCGCGATGCTTAGCAAAACAATCCATATTAATTTTTTAATGCCCACCTCTCTCTCCTGTATTAACGTATATAATGATCAATTAACAATAATAAAAATAAAATTCCCAAATAATAAATAGAATATTTAAATGTATTCATTGCTTGTTGTTTATCATCACTCCAAAATAAGCGCAATGCGCGCAGCAAAAACACTATATTGGCTAATGACACTCCAATAAAATAAATTAACCCAGACATCCCAATGATATAGGGCAATGAAGTAGCCAGGATCAGCAAAATAGTATATAGCACAATATTCAATTTAGTGAATTGAATACTATGTGTATTGGGCAGCATAGGAACATTTGCCTTAGCATAATCATCAAAACGATGAATAGCGAGCGCCCAAAAATGTGGTGGAGTCCAAATATAAATAATTAACACAAGCAATAACGCTTGTGGACTTACAGAACCTGTCACTGCTGTCCAACCTAATAAGGGTGGAACCGCACCTGCTATTCCACCAATCACAATGTTTTGCGGCGTTGCATGTTTCAAATAAAGCGTATAGCAAATTGCATAACCAATAAGCGACAAGAAAGTTAAGATTGCGGTAAGTGTGTTGGTAAAAATAAGTAAAATGACTATGCCAATAACGCATAATATACCTGCAAACAAGATGCTCTTTGCCGTACTAATTTTACCTTGCACAATCGGACGATGCTGTGTACGACGCATCAACTTATCAATGTGTTGATCTGCTACATGATTTAATGCTGCCGCAGCACCCGCAACTAATGCAATGCCTACATTTCCAAAAATAAGCGGTAACAAAGGAATAGATGTTGCTGGCGCTAAACACATCCCAACCACTGAAGTTAAGATCATCAGAATCACAACTTTAGGCTTACATAATTCAAGATAATCATGCATGCTTGCGCTCATACAGCCACTCTACGATTCATAACAACTAGTTTAAAAACAACCGTGACCACCGATAACAATAACAAAACTGCAATTAACGTATGACTGATAGCAGTCACTAAGGGTAATTTAAAAATCACATTACTTATACCAATACAAAGTTGTATGCATAACAAACCAAGCATTAAATAAAGCAAATGCCCGAAGGAAGAATCATGTGTCAATGTGGTTCGCGCCAATGCGACAAACATAAAAAGATACATAGTGACTATTAACGCGCCCAATCGATGTGACATTTGAATGGTTTGTCGAATTGTGGTTGACAATACCCCACCTTCATAATTCATTCCCACGGGCGCAAAAAAATGAAAAGCTTCTTTAAACTGAAATGAAATAGCGTATTCATTGCTGCAAAATGGAAAATCCGGACAGCTTAATGAAGCGTAATTCGTGCTTGTCCAAGCACCTAACATGATTTGCAAAACGATAAGAACCAGCGCAATCACTGCCCACGGTAATATTTTTTTTGCTGCTTTAACCTCATCCACAATGACCACGTAAGATGTATTGTTTAAATAAACTAACCATAAGAGGGTTAAAATAAAAAAACCACCCAGCAAATGCTGCGAGACAATAATAGGCAATAACTTTAAAGTCACCGTCAATTGCCCTAGTATAATTTGATACACTAATAACAAGGTCATCAACACAGCCAACACACTATTACTACGCACTCGTAATGCTCGCCGACTAAAAATCAGCACAACAATGGCTAGCATAAAAAGACTCAAAGCCCCTACACAATATCGATGAATCATTTCAGCCCATGCTTTATACGTAATAAGATGACTACCCGGATAGTGTAAAGCTGCTTTTTGACGCGCCATCTCAGTCAGCGGTACGATCATCTGGCCATAACAACCTGGCCAATCAGGACATCCAAGACCCGCGTCAATTAAGCGAGTAAAAGCACCCAACCCTATTACACCAAGCGATAAAAAACAGGCGACGAGCGAAAGTCTTGCAAGCAATTGTCTATTGTTAACCAATTTGCGACACCTCTAATACTCTTTTTAAATCTCGCAGAATATCCATCGGATTAACCAGACTAGAATAGTACATAAATAAATTTCCGAGAGGATCAACCAAATAAATTTTATTCTGTACAACAAAATTTTGTCGTATAAATACGTTTTTGAGTTTTTTCATTCTCATATCCTGATGACTTAATAAAATAACATTCACTCGGTTGCTATCTTTGCCTAACGCTTTTTTTACTTGCTGTAATTGATACTCTATTTTTTTGCATTGCTCAGCGCATCCATCAGATGTATAAACCACTCGCCATGTTCTTTCTGTTTCGTCTCGCATATCAGTATATAAAAATCGCGCATCTAAAGAAGGATTTAATAAAATCCCATGATTTATGGTTTTAAATCGAAAATGATCGTGATAATAATAGAGTAATCCACTCGCAATCAGCGGTAGGACAAATGTCATCGTCAGCAAAAATAAAATAGTGTTTTTTTTATTCATTTGTGCGCTCACAACAAAAACAAAAATAAGCAATACATAAAACAATTGCGAGCAAAAACCATTGCACGGCATAAGCCATATGACGTTCAGGCAGCATGGTTGTAATAATCCAGTCACGTACAAAGCCATGCGATTGCGATGCATCTAAACGTAAAATAAAAGGATAAAATGATTGTTGCAAAACACGGCTAATTTCATTCATATCAATTTTTTGCATAACTAACGGTGTTAACTGATCTTGCAAAATATTTTTTCCTAAAATAAATTGATATTCATCCAATACTTTTATATATCCTTTAACTTGTTGCATGCCATCCGTATTCTGTATGCTTGGTAAAGATTTATCAGGTGGTTTGGGTACCCAGCCACGATCAACTAATAATAATTTTTTATCCCTTAAAATGTGTAGCGGCGTTAATACTTCATAACCCAGCGCATCATGATAAAAACGATTCTGTACAAACATCGTGAACTGATTGAGATATTGGCCTTCAACAAAGACTGATTGAAATTGTAAATCATGAGCATGAGTTAGTTTGGCAAAAGCAAGAGGAGCACCATGCAGTCGTGCGTGATAGGTAGCTAGTAACGTTTTTTTATTAGCATAGCGATGTAATTGCCAAACACCTAACGCAAGGCATAAACTAAACAACATGAAGCACAACACAAAAAAACCTATTTTAACTTTAAACACATAGGAGTGTTTGCGAAAATGAAATTGCCATGGTTTTGTCATTTTTATCTCTAGCACTTCTCCCTTTGAAAAAGGAAGAACTTAAAAATGCATTATTATAGATCAATTCTACCTTTTGTGAAATGCTCTTGCTTTTTTACATAGCCAGTCGCATCAAACAATGTATAAGACAACGTGATTTCTTTGATTTCTTTAGGTACCGCCGGATCTACAAAAAAATACACCGGCATATCAGCTTTTTCTTTTTTGAAAAAATACTGTTGAGTAAAGCAAAAACATTCGGTTTTCTTTAAAAAGCGCGCACCGTCCATAGGAGTAATGCTCGGGATCGCTTGCACGGTGATGTCTTGCCCTGTTTGATTTTCTGCAAAGAAATAAACTAACTTACGCTCACCGGGATGTATCTCAATGTAACGCTGTAAAGGAATAAATGTAAATTTGAGCCCACCATGCAACGTAGTCGAAAAATAGACCTTGATGGTCCTTGACTTATCAATCGGCATTGAAGAATCATATAAAGCTGCTGCTTTTACTGACTTGCCGTTAATACCTTCTTTTTTGCAAATAAACTCATAAAGTGGCACAAGCATATAGCAAAAACCAAACATACCTAACACGCCGCAAAGCAACATAATCACGAGCCGCTTATGACTCTTCTGTGGAGTAGAATGCATGTTATTTCACGATCGGTGCGGTTTCAAATGTATGGTATGGAACAGGTGAAGGTAAAGTCCACTCTAATCCTTTTGCACCTTCCCATACTTGATTGCTTACCTCATGAGCACGCTTACCAAAACACGCTTTTAAAATAATGTATAAAAAGATAAGTTGCGCAAAGCCAAAAATAAATGAGCCGATCGTACACAGTTGATTAAAATCCGTAAATTGTAATGCATAATCCGGGATTCGACGCGGCATGCCCGCTAAACCTAAAAAGTGCATGGGCAAGAAAGTTAAGTTCATTCCAATCACAGATAACCAGAAATGAAGTTGACCTAATCGTTCACTATACATTTGCCCAGTCCATTTAGGTAACCAGAAATAAACAGCAGCAATTATGGTAAACAATGAACCCGACACTAATACATAGTGGAAGTGTGCTACGACAAAATAACTATCGCGATATTGGTAATCACTTGGCACTAACGCTAACATCAAGCCTGAAAAGCCGCCAATCGTAAACATAACCAAAAAACCTAACGCAAATAACATGGGCGTCTCGAACGTAATCGATCCTTTAAACAAAGTCGCTACCCAATTGAACACTTTAATCCCTGTTGGCACTGCAACTAACATCGTGGCATACATAAAATACAGTTGTGCAGCAAGTGGCGCGCCTGTCGTAAACATGTGATGCATCCACACGACAAAACCAACAATCGCAATCATCACTGTTGCATAAACCATTGAGTGATAACCGAACAACAGTTTTCTAGAAAAGGTAGGAATAATTTCTGAAATCACGCCAAAACCTGGCAAAATTAAAATATACACTTCTGGATGACCGAAGAACCAAAATACATGTTGAAAAAGTAATGGATCACCACCCCCGGCTGCATTAAAGAAACTGGTGTGAAAATGCCTATCCATTAACATCATAGTGACGCACCCTGCTAATACGGGCATGACAGCAAGCAATAAGAAGGCTGTAGCTAACCAACTCCATACAAACAAAGGCATTTTAAACCACGTCATGCCAGGGGCCCGCATGTTGAAAATGGTTACGACGATATTCAAGGATGCCAAAATAGATGAGGCGCCCATCATATGAATAGAAAAAATAAAAAAATCGGTGCTCTTTGGGCCATATATCGTAGAAAGCGGAGCATAAAAGGTCCACCCAAAATCAGGCGCGGGGCCAGTCATCACCATCGTACTTATCAACATAGTGAACGCAAAAGGCAGTAACCAAAAACTCCAGTTGTTTAAACGCGGCAATGCCATATCCTGCGCACCAATCATCATAGGAATTAACCAATTCGCAAGCCCTGCCATCGCCGGCATAATGACACCAAACACCATAATCAAGCCATGCATGGTGGTCATTTGATTAAAATATTCTGGATCCATTAATACTTTGCCTGGCTCAAACAACTCTATCCGAATCAACAAGGCCATGAATCCGCCTACAAACAGCATAATCAGGCTAAAGGTCAAATAAAGTGTCCCAATGTCTTTATGGTTAGTGGTAAAAAGCCAACGCTTCAAACCTTTTTCTGGCCCATGATGCGCATCATCGTGGGCTGTATCATGATGATTGACTATGGCTTCACTCATAAAAATTTCACTCCACTTATACCTGTCACGCATAAAATATACATTCAAAAACGTTTATTTTTTTCTAACGCCGTGCCTTTTGAATATCTGCTGGTTGAGCAACCGTTACATGGTTACGTTTTTTATTCACTTCACCATTGCCCCACGCTTGCCGCGTGTAAGTAATAATTTCAGCCAGTGTCCTGTTATCCAATTGATTACCAAACGCTTGCATAGCCGTACCTGGAACACCCATTAAAACAAATGCAATATTGGCTTCCAATGGGCCTGTCATCACACGACTTTTTTTCAAAGGTGGAAAACTGGGCGGTAACCCTTCACCACTCGCTTGATGGCACATCACACAACTTTTCTCATACTGTGCTTTTCCGGCCGTCAGCAATTCTGTTTCTGTCATAGGCTTTAAATCTTCTTTCGCTAGAGCGATCGCTTTCAACGTGTGCGCTTGCACCCACTGATCAAACTCAGCTTGCGAAACCGCTTTCACCACAATTGGCATAAATCCGTGATTAATTCCACATAACTCACCGCACTGACCCCGATAGGTTCCCGGTTGCGTCACATAAAACCAATTTTCATTAATAAATCCGGGGATAGCATCTTGTTTAACACCGAGCTCCGGCACCCACCAGGCATGAATAACATCATCTGCTGTCACCAACAATCTAACTTTTTTGTTGACCGGTACAATCACGGGGTTATCGACTTCAAGAAGAAACCATTCATCTTTTGATGTTTTATTATGGATCTGTTCTTGTGTGGTGGAAAGATTACTAAAAAAACTGACTCCCTGATCCAGGTATTCGTATTTCCATTTCCACTGATACCCCGTGATCTTAATGGTAAGATCTGCTTTTTCAGTATTATGAATATGTTGTAACACCACTGTTGCTGGGACCGCGAGCGCTACCAAAATAAGAAAGGGAATAGTTGTCCAGAGAATCTCTATCCCTAAATGTTGATGAAAATGGGCTGCTTTTGCCCCTTTCGACTTACGAAACTTGATTAATGAATAAATTAAAACCCCAAATACAAGCGCGCCGATCACGCAGCATATGTAAAAAGCTGCCATGTGTAGATGATAAATTTCATGGCTGATCGGTGTAACGCCATAAGGCATGTTAATTCCAGGCGTTGCGTGCGCTACTATGGCTAGCAAACAACCGCCAAAAAGAAGGACTATTCGACTGATACCATATTGCATAGATAAACCTTTGCCAAATGGGACACAATTAAAACATATTTTGTAAATAACACAAGTCTAAACAGCCTATAATGAGATAAAATTTTGCATTCGACCAAAATCACTATAAAATGTGCGGCAATTAAAAAAGATCTCTGTACACGACAAAAAACCGTTCGCTCTGAGGAGGCCGCAAAAGAGAATATTATGGAGCGTCAATTATGAGGGGAGCGTTCAGGCTCTGAGGAGGCCGCAAAAGCGGCCGTCTCGAAGAGCAAATAAAAGCACTATTTTTAAATAGTGCTTCGAGACGGCGCAAAAAACGCGCCTCCTCAGCACGAACGGAGTCAAAATAAAAATTTTGTCGTGTACTGAGGGAGATTTTATAAAAAATCCCTCCTAACTTCCCTTTTGTAAAGGAAGGAACTTAAGTTGACTGTTCAATAAACCCAAAACGCTTAACTGTATGATCAAGCTCTTGCAGACACACAAGTAACTCTTCTAATTTCCCAAACGGCCACATATTCGGGCCATCAGATGGCGCATGATCAGGATCTGGATGCGTTTCCATAAAGATTCCTGCCACCCCCGCTGCAATCGCCGCTCTCGCTAACACAGGCACAAATTCTCGCTGTCCACCTGTAGCACTCCCCAATCCTCCTGGTAACTGCACCGAATGAGTCACATCAAATACCACGGGACAGCGTGTTTCTCGCATCACAGCAAGTGAACGCATATCAGACACTAAGTTATTGTAACCAAAACTAACGCCGCGCTCGCACACGAGAATGGCTTCGTTACCCGTTTTACGCGCTTTTTCAACAACATGCTTCATATCCCATGGCGAGAGAAATTGGCCTTTTTTAACATTCACTGGCAAATTCTGACGGGCAACACGTTCGATAAAATTGGTTTGACGACATAAAAATGCGGGTGTTTGCAATACATCCACAACATCTGCCACTTCTTCAATCGGTGTATCATCGTGCACATCGGTTAACACAGGAACACCTAACGATTTTTTCACTTCGCCTAAAATACGCAAACCCTCTTCCATTCCTAAACCACGAAAACTTTTTCCGGAAGAACGATTTGCTTTATCAAATGAAGATTTGTAAATGAAAGGAATATGCAAACGCTTTGTTAATTCTTGCAGTTCACCGGCTGTATCCATCGCAAACTGCTCACTTTCGATGACGCAAGGACCCGCAATCAGAAAAAAAGGTTGGTCTAAGCCAACATCAAAACCACATACCCGCATTACGCTTCTCCTGATACGCTTTTGCCGCAAGAACCAATCCACTAAATAACGGATGCCCATCACGCGGCGACGAAGTAAATTCTGGATGAAATTGACAACCAATAAACCAAGGATGATGAGGCAACTCGATCATTTCAACCAAATAATCTTGCGAGTGTCCTGATACTTTTAGGCCTGCTGCTTCAATCTGCGGTAATAAATTATTATTCACTTCATAACGATGCCGATGACGCTCAATAATAGAATGACGGCCATACAGTTTGTATGCCAATGATCCTTCTGTTAATTCACACGCTTGTCCGCCTAAACGCATTGTGCCGCCTTTGTCAGATTTCTCAGAACGCACTTCCACCTGGCCTGCGTGGTTAACCCATTCTGTC
>CAZAEO010000055.1:0-14616 GCA_964484285.1 uncultured Coxiellaceae bacterium
GATTATTAAAAATATGCAGAAAAAAGCCAAGATGTTAGGATTTCAATTAATGCCTGTTCAATCACTGGCTACGGAAGTTCCCTAGAAGAGAAACGCGTGACATTTTTATTATTTTGAAACTACCTATCCCTCATCAATACCTTACATTGACTTTTCGGGTGACTGTGAGTAGTATGGCTGCGCTTAGCGCGTGTATTTTAACGGAATATTACAGCGTTTATCTTAATGAAACATTAAGCCTGTGCTCCCCCGCCCAGTTATCAAAACCTCATGGATGATGACAATACCAAAAAAACTTTTGAGGTTAATCACTTATGAAATTAATCACCAAGCTCATTTTAGCGTTAACAATGATTGTATCTGCTAACACGTTTGCATCGACCGCTTATTATGGATTACCTATCCAAACAGCAAATAAAGCGCTAACGAGTTATGTTGCGGTATATAACTATACTTATGATATTTACACCGTTCATGCAGTCTTTGTACCAAGCGGTATCGTCATAAAGCCCGATTTCACGTTAGGAAGCTACCATTCTGGCATGGACATTGTCACCTACAAAATTGACTACCCTAGGGACACCATGGTCTGCTTACGGATAACAAGAAACTATGACAACCTCGTCACTTTCCCTCGTAATGGTCAAATTGGCTGTTTAGTATCAGGAAATGTGAATGTCAACAACCCTTCTTACACATTAACTAACACACCGACCGTGACAATTACACATTAAAGGTATTTCATATGGTTACATTTAAAAAATATGTTATTGCAGGTGCTATAAGTACAATAGTACTCATGCTAGCCGGCTGTGACATAGATTATGTTGATGAAACGTATCGACCTGCACCGCAGGTCACAGTGACGCCTCAACCTGTTGTTACGAGCAGCGCTTATTATGGCCCACCGCCATCTGCACCAGAACCTGCTAGCACAAGCAGTGCCTCTTATGGTCCGCCACCTGTCATAGCAGAAACGAATACACCAACAGGCAGCAGCGCAAGTTACGGTCCACCGCCTACTTCCCCTCCATCAGTGACTGTGACAAAAGCGCCTGATGACAAATCAGCCCCTGCTGTCACCGTGACAACTGAAGCAAATAAAGATCAGGATGCACCTCAAGCAGTCCCTAGCAGCAGCGCAACTTACGGCGGATAGATTTAAAACGATGGGGAATCATGGCAAAAAAATAGATGGCGCAGTATTGTTTACGTAAACCTTTTGCCCTACACTCAATGAAAATCACATCCTATTGAGTCACGGTATATGAGCACAACAAAAATTCAAGATAAAAATTTGTTTGTTTGTTTGTTTGTTTGTTTGTTTGTTTGTTTACAATGTCATTCGCCTGGGGACGAGACAGCACAAGCATTCCTGTTCTACCAATGACACCCGGGCCGCCTTCCCGCGCTTACCTGCTCTGGCAAGGAAGAATAATTTCTAATTGGGTGTGGATAAATACCGGAAGAAGATGCCGTCAAGGAGCGTGGTATACACCCAGACTCTATTGCGCAGTAGAAGCTACCGCAAGTATTACTACTTGTGAAATGAATGCCATAAATACACGAACGCGTGGAGAGGGAGTATTCATAGCTCCGGGAACTTCCGAAATGCTCGATTTGTGGAACGGAATACACATCAGGTATTTCAACAGCGGAGGACTTTCCCTAAGCGGTTGCCCGAATCGACCATTGGGCGTTCTTTTCAATTGCTTCATATTGTGTGAATAGAGCGCGTACTTTACTGAAAAAGATGAGTGTTAAAAATTATATCTTAGGGTACCATGAGTTTATGCAAATCAAACTCTTCTTTCGCCTCATGGTCATCATAACCAGCTCGCTCTTGCTAGCCAGCTGCGCATCATTACCGACTCAACCGCAACCACCGCAAAATCAATCCCTGTCTTGGGAAAATCGCGTAAGCACATTGTCAGGCATTCAAAATTGGGATTTAAAAGGCTTAATTGCGCTGCGAACTGCAAAAAACGCCTGGAGTGCGAATTGGCAATGGCAGCAAGTCAAACACACTTATATGATCTCATTATTTGGCCCGCTGGGCTCCAATTCATTTAGATTGACTGGTAACCCACAGAATGTCTTGCTAGAAACAGCCGATGGCAAAAAAATAACTGCCGCCCATCCGGAATCATTGCTTACTGAACAACTGGGTTGGCAATTACCGGTTTCGTATTTGCATTATTGGATTCGTGGCTTACCTGTACCAAACCTGGCTGCAAGAAAACAATTTGATGCTTACCACCACCTTACCTTATTGATGCAACAAGGTTGGACCATACGCTATTTAAATTATGTTTCCGTAGGTCACACCGATCTGCCCAGCAAAATTTTTCTCGCCAACCGAGCACTACAGGTGAAAATTATCATTTCACAATGGAAATTTTAAAGTTTCCGTTGACACTGACCGAATCCATTAGCAGAATAAGCGCGCGAAGCTTAAACCAGGTGGGGTGTAGCCAAGTGGTAAGGCACCGGGTTTTGATCGGCATTCCTAGGTTCGAATCCTAGCACCCCAGCCAGTAATATGCTATTCATACCCATTTTACGAAAAGGACATCACCGTGTCTGAGATAATGATTTTCAGCGGAAATGCCACCCAAGAACTCGCTGGACATATCGTCGAGCATCTTAGTTTACCTTTGGGCCAAGCACACGTTGGTCGATTCAGCGATGGTGAAACCATGGTTGAAATCCAAGAAAACGTGCGTGGCCGCGATATTTTTATCATTCAATCGACTTCTGCACCGACCAATGACAATTTAATGGAATTAATTATCATGGCCGATGCGTTACGTCGTGCATCCGCAGCCCGCATCACAGCAGTCGTGCCTTATTTTGGTTACGCCCGTCAAGACCGGCGCGTTCGTTCTGCGCGTGTACCCATTACGGCTAAAATTGTTGCTGATATGATGGCAAGCGTAGGCATTAGTCGTCTCGTCACTGTCGATCTGCATGCGGATCAAATCCAAGGGTTCTTTTACATGCCGGTAGATAACCTCTACAGCACACCCATTATGCTTGACGATATTAACCAAAAAAAATATCAAAACACTATGATTGTTTCGCCTGATGTCGGTGGTGTGATTCGCGCACGTGCAATTGCAAAACGCATTCCTGGTGCTGATTTAGCTATTATTGACAAACGTCGTCCACAACCTAATGAAGCACAAGTCATGCACATCATCGGTGATGTAAAAAACCGTGATTGCATCATTGTGGATGATATCGTCGATACAGCAAGCACCTTGTGCAAAGCAGTTGATGCGTTAAAAGAACATGGTGCAGCAAAAGTAGCCTCCTACGTTACCCATCCTGTTTTATCAGGGCATGCTATTAAAAATATTGAATCCTCCTCTTTAGACGAATTGATCGTGACAGATACCATCCCATTATGTCAGGACGCAAAAGCATGCAAGCGCATTCGTTCAGTCAGCTTAAGCCACATGATTGCGGAAGCCATTCGCCGCATCAGCGGAGCAGGATCATTGAGCCGCATGTTTTTGGAGTAGCGTCTCTCGCAATTTCAGGTATAATTCGCCCTCCCCATCCCTGGTCGCAAGGTGATGGTTTTCTAAAAATTTATTTTGGAGATATATCATGGCAACAACACTCAAATTCGAACTGGAAGCCCATGTTCGTGAAGATATAGGGAAAGGTGCGAGCCGCCGCCTACGTCATGCCGATAAGGTTCCAGCCATTGTTTATGGAGCAGGTGAACAAGCCGTCTCCCTAACCTTAGATCATAGCAAAACCTTACACGCGCTTTCGCATGAAGCATTTTACTCGCACATTTTGACTCTTAAAGTAGGCAGTAAAAACGAGAAAGTTATTTTAAAAGACATACAGCGTCACCCTGCTAGACCACGTATTACCCATATCGATTTTTTACGAATTCGCGCTGATCAAAAATTACATATGCACGTACCGTTACATTTTATTGGCGAAGAAAACGCGCCCGGCATCAAAGAAGGCGGCGTGTTCTCACATTTGATGAATGATATTGAGGTTATCTGTTTACCCGCTGACTTGCCAGAATTTATTGAAGTAGATGCATCTAATCTTGCGTTAGATCAATCTATTCATTTAAGCGAACTCAAATTGCCTAAGGGTGTTGAATTGGCAGCATTTCTGCATGGCGTTGAAGGACATGATCAAGCTATGATTAGCATTCATATTCCACAAGTCATTGAAGAAGAAACCGTTGAAGCTGCCACCGAAGAAACGGTTGCTGAAACAGCGGAAGGTGCTGAACAAGCAACCCCAGCAGAGCCTGCTGAAGAGGCAAGAAAAGAAAAAGACAAGGAATAAAGATTGTCATCAGGAATTCAACTTATCGTCGGCCTTGGTAATCCTGGAGAAGAACATGCAGCAACCAGGCACAATGCAGGTGCTTGGTTTGTTTTAGAATTGGCACGCTCTATTAATGCAACGTTACGACCGGATTCCAAGTTTCACGGCTTGCATTGCAATGTAAAACAGTATGGACATGATTTTCATTTGTTCATTCCTACTCGTTTTATGAATTTGAGTGGGCAATCTGTTGCTGCATTTCTCAATTACTATAAAATTCCACCTAAAGCCATGCTTGTTGCACATGATGAAATAGATATTCCTATCGGTGACATCCGCTTAAAATTTGATGGCGGACACGCTGGCCATAATGGATTGCGTAATATCATCGATCATCTGGGCACACATCAATTCCATCGTTTGCGAATCGGTGTGGGCCGCCCAGAAAATAGCAAAAACGTCGTTAGTTACGTCTTAAAACCACCCACAAAAACAGAACGTAAAAAAATTGATGTTATATTACATAACGCTTTATGTGTTGTTCCTGATTTACTTGACGGTCAATTTCAAAAAGCCACACAAGCATTACATACAAAATAATGAGGTAGCACCATGGGCATCAAATGCGGCATTGTAGGATTGCCTAATGTAGGCAAATCCACTTTATTTAATTGTTTAACCAAAGCCGGTGTTGATGCAGCGAATTATCCTTTCTGCACCATTGAACCGAATGTGGGAGTTGTCGCCGTTCCAGATCCACGTCTTGATAAACTAGCTGCAATCGTACACCCTGAACGCATCTTACCAACGACAGTCGAATTTGTTGATATTGCTGGCTTAGTCAAAGGCGCTGCGCAAGGCGAAGGATTGGGCAATAAATTCTTGGCAACTATTCGCGAAACAGATGCCATCGCACACGTAGTACGTTGTTTTGAAAATACAGACGTTGTACATGTTGCAGGAAAAATTTCACCCAAAGATGATATCGACGTCATTAACACGGAACTTGCATTAGCGGATTTAGACACAGTTGCGCGGGCTATTTTACGCGTACAAAAACAAGCAAAAAGCGGTGACAAATCGGCACAAGCTGAACTTGCCTTGTTTGAACGTGCCAAAGAACATCTTAATATAGGCCAACCTGTGCGCGGTATGTCACTTACCGCAGATGAAAAGTTTCGACTAAAACAGCTGCAACTTCTTACCGCTAAACCAACTTTGTATATTGCCAATGTAGCGGAAAATGGTTTCAGAGATAACCCTTACCTAGAACAAGTTCAACAGATTGCCGAAGCCGAAAATGCGAGCGTAGTAGCTGTGTGTGCTGCACTCGAAGCAGATATCGCCGAATTAGATGATGCTGAAAAAGCCGTATTTCTAGCAGACTTAAAACTGGATGAACCAGGACTGAATCGTGTCATTCATGCCGGTTACAAATTACTGGATCTTGAAACATATTTTACAGCGGGAGAAAAAGAAGTCCGTGCCTGGACTATCCCCATCGGTTCAACCGCACCCGAAGCTGCAGGCGTCATTCATTCTGATTTTACCAAAGGATTCATTCGCGCAGAAGTGATTAGCTATGCCGATTATATTAAATATAACGGCGAAGCAGGTGCAAAAGAAGCTGGCAAATGGCGTTTAGAAGGCAAAGACTACACTGTACAAGACGGTGATGTGATTTATTTCCGATTTAATGTGTGAAGCTCTCTTTTCCAAACCATGAAATGAGTCATTACCAAACACAACGTTAACATGACAAATAAATGAGATACTGAATTTCCAATGATTCCTAACATCCAGAATACTATAGCAGCAGCAATAGCTATTAGCCCATAAGTCCGCATTACCCTAAATGGATGAGAGGCAAGCTTATCTTCCAAACCGATTCTATCTAGCAAAGAGAGCGCAAGAACTTCATAAAAAAAAGCGGCTAACATAATAATAGTTAAAAGCAAAATTTCTTTACTATCCAGGTTGTGTATTGTAAATGTTAATACATTCCAATGCCAATATAAAATACCGACAACAACCATTGCCACACACGCAAGAGAAAAAACACTGCTTAAGACAAAACTCATTTTTTTTGCATTTACATAAAGAACAGCATACCCTGATTTTGCTGATTTTTTAAAATCCCAATCCAATTGAATGTTATATTTTTTACAAACAAGAGCAGCCATTGATACACCGCAATAATAACAAGCTATCATGTACACGCCAAACCATTCAGAAGTTTGATGAACAAGATTAAAAATAATCACTTGATTTCCAATAGTGAGAAGCACAACCGCGATTGCTAACCGCCAACCCCAGACTGCATAGGCATTCTTATAAAATACTGGCGTTTTCAATTCATCAGATTGATTTATTTGAGCTGCATTTTTTGACTTTTCTAATTGATTTGAAAATAAATCAAAAATACCAGCGCTGCACTGTAGAAAAGCATCTAACAACAAAGCCGCGCCCACTGCGATATTGATTCCTAGAAAATCCCAGATGATTAAACCCAAAATCATACCAAGATAATAACCTAATTCGACCCACGCAATCTGTTGCTGTTTGCCAGCTGCTTTTGATGCACGCAACACTCTCGAATAAAACCAAAATCCGAATCGAGCGCTTAAAAAAATGAAAAAGAAAACAGCCGGAATATGGAATAATTTTCCATTTTCAGCATACCTTTCAAAAATACAGAACAAAATAACGGAAGAAAAAGCGCCTAACAGAGAAAACCAACGTGCGATATTAATTGATTTTTTTTTAGGAACAAGTTGAAGAAATAACAAGCCCAATGCACTACCAAGAAAAAAAGCTAATATCGAACTTCCTTGCAATAATGGAATATTAACAATCCCTATTCCTTTTCCGAGAATCATGCCACCACCCAATGCAGCCAGGAAATTTGCAAAAGCAAAAAAGTAATAATGTATTTTTTTCTCTTCTAACATTTATTTCTCCAAATAAGCACTAAATACTGCATATTCTCTCTTGCCATTTGGAGTATCAACTACTTGATGATAATTTTCATCATACATTACATCAAATAGACCACATTTTTTTATACCGTTAACTAATGTATGCATATTGTACTTAATAATGCTGTGCAGAAGAATAAGCGTACCTTTTGGCAAAGATCTAATAACTTGTTGCGGATTATTGACTAACTCAAGGTCATAAGCTAGTTTATAATAAAAACGATAAATGTGACCTTCAATTTGATGCCGCACAATATATTTTTCTGGCATGACTGGAGGACATCTATCATTTTTTGAGTCCTCTTGCGATAGGGTAAACTCTGGCTCTAAATTAGCAACAGACTGAAACGATTTTAATAATCTTTTCGTTTCTAATAAATGCCGAGGTGATTGCAAAAGAAAATCGTCCCAATTTCTTATATATTGGTCTGGCATAGAACGCATCACAGAAACACCCACCAAAATCTCTAATGGACGGTTTTGAAATACACTATGCACCATAGAAAAAAATTCAGCTTCTTGATCTTGATGATTATTTCCAAGACAATTACCAAAATAAGTAACTAACATACTGCACAATGAAGGCAAAAATTCAAATTCAGATTTTATAATTTTATTTTTTTTAAACTCATGCCTCACTTGCTCTATTGCATCACGTAAGTCATTAAAAATATCCGCTACAATACCAGCACAAATTAGACGGCCATTCTCGATCTCTGGCATAAATGTTTCTTTTAATAAACCAATATGGTCTCGCAATAATCTTGGTGAAGCATCAATAGCCAAATAATGTATTTGCTTTTTATCATCTTCACGTAGGATTTTTTTTAATAGCCCTATCTCTGCAAGCCCTTCAGCAGGTGCTAAACCCACGATTCCAATCAGTTGATTTACTTGCTGAGATATACATAGCCTATCTCGTATTCCTAAACGCTCCCAAGCAGCGGCTTCATAATCCACCCGAATTTCTGCTTCTTTACTGGAATAAGTTTCCCACCATCGTGCTGACCATTCTAAAAAATAAAGTCCAGGAAGCGAAAGAAGTGCTTTTTCTATAAGAGTCAAAGCAACATCTTCTGCCCTGATAACAGGCTCCAATAAAAGAACGACAGGATCTTGACAGATATTGTTTTGTGTTGTTAATTCCAACTTACAAGCACGAGGAATCAATTCAAATCTTCCTCTAGACGATTTTAATTCTAAAGGATGACTAAATTTTTCAAGTGTTTTTCCTAAACTTAACACAGAAGTTCGAAGTGTATTATCAGGAACATTGCCTTTGATCACGTTTTTATGTCGAAATATTTCTCTAAGATCATCATATGTACACGCCTTTCCGCAGTCCAGCAATGCTAAAAAAATAAGCACCTTGATCGTTGGTTCCGGAACTAATCCTGGTTGCAGAATATCTTGCCTATTATTAAGCCATTCCTCAAAAGCATGCCGAAGTGGCTCCCAAGTATAGTTTTCTATCGTAAGTTGGTCTTCCGCATTCATCGCTCAAAATTCCATGATGTGCAAAAATAAGCTCAACATTTTATCAGGTTAGAATCTTTATGTCTCTAAAAAAATCATAAACGAATAACGTTCTCAATAATTCTAGTTAATGAAAAATATTTTAATAATGTTCTTGATTTATTAAAAACATTTTTGTAAATTCTTATTGTTCTTAAATATTCTTTATTGCGCTTAATGAAAATAAAAGCAGACTCTCTACAAAACTCTCAAGGCTCAGAGCACATACCCTATCTGCTCTAAAAATTCAGCATTAAAATACCCGCCGTTTTTTCTGTATAAAACAAACACTCTACATCACAATAAAAGGAAGAGGAGTATAGGAAATCATGTCAGCAATTCAACCATTATGCTATTTAATAGGCATTAGCCCATCTAAATTATCAAAAGAAGAAAATCTGATTTTAGAAGCAGAACTTTTTATATGTATATGCAATGCACTAAAGGAACATCACAGAGCAGAACACAAGAATTATTTTCGTTCAATTAAACTCACTATAGAAATGGAGGAAGTTATGCTTGAAACTAATTTTGCACGCTTAATCATTAGAGATATTTTATTAACCGAGGAATACACACTAGATGGTATTGCACATTACACGGGCACGCATAAAGACATTGTTGATGAAATATTTGCAGGGCACAACACCAGTCCTTCTGCTACATTTCTTCGCAAGCTCATTGAATTGCATAGATCAGTCAGACACGAGCTTTATAACATGATTATAAAAAAATCACTGCACAATATTTAGCTGTAGCTTAACATATAAGTTAGGCTTTGCTGCATAAATCAAATCTTTTACAAAAGCTGTCATGCCAGCGAAGGCTGGCATCCAAAAAATGTCGAAAAAAAACTAGATGCCAGCCTTCGCTGGCATGACATTTTCGTGATTAGGCACGAAGGAATGTCCCGAGGATGCGTCTCAAAGATTAAAATGATTTTTTCTTGGACTAGAACTAGGCGGCGATGTAGGTTGATCTTTTTCCTGTTCTGAATCCACACTATTAGTAGACCTTGAGGAAGGGGAAGATTCCATCTTTTGTTCAGCTTCAGATTCATCAGTGACAACAGTCATACTCTTTCTATGGGGACTATTGTTCGCAGACAATGATTGTCGAATAACACGATCAGAACTATTAGAACGCGTATCATCTTGTTCTTTTTCCTCATCCTGTTTTTCAGATGAGCTCTGCTGTACCACACCAGATTGTGGTAACGGTGTTGTTAAAATATGCGCGGTGTGACCCAGCGCTGTTACGCCTGCCAGTACCGCACCACCATAAGTTAATAATGTTCCTGCAGTCAATTTACCTAAAAGCGGTACTGTCACCGCAAGTGATGGCGGAAAAAAAACACCCAGTAAGACTGCAGCAATGCCCGCCAAGATAGAAAAACCCGCAACCATTTTTGCGCCCAGACTCATGGCTTGCCATTTTTGTTTGAAACGTTCCCATCGGGACAATCGCAAAACAGTAAGCTCTTGCTGTGCTTTGTTTCTATCACCCATCAATAAAGCACGTAAAAAACCCGAGTGAGTAGCAATATAGACTAATTGAAATCCGTTTTCAGTTAATTTAAAAACAGTTTCGGTAGCTTCTTCTTTACGTTGAAACTTATGCACTTCAGAAAACGTCTTTAAAGGAACCTTGGTAATTGTTTTAAAATAAATTTCTTCATCTTTTTTATAAATATCGAAAACATTTGTACTTTCAGGTTCCTTATTTCTTATATCCTCTCCAATAGAATTGACGTTGAATAATCGCCGAAACTCGTCAGCCAACAAGTAAAATGAACCATAAAAACAGGGATTGGTCGTAAAGTGTCGCAAAAGAAACTCATCTTTGCCTGGAAATTCCTTCTGTAATTCTTCGATGGTTATTCCCTTCTTCAGCTTATGATGATTTAAGCAATAATTTCTCTTAAGCTCTATATTGAGAGATTCGAGACCTTTATCAAGTTCGTTTAAACCCGTTTCGATAAAATTTGCTTCTACCAGCTTTTTGATTGTGCTAGCGTTACTCGCGCGCAAATCATCTGGTAGGAGCTCATACTTATATTTAGTATATGTAACTCTATCTTGCATCGTGACGCCTCTCTCGTTTTATACCTTAATATAGGTTAATACCTTAGACTTAATGTATCCTTAAAATATGCCTTTTTATCTTGGAATCCAGTACACAACAGAATATAATCTTGTAGCTCTAGATAACAGATTAAACAATAAAATCAATGAATTAAGAGAACAATCTATGACATCAGCCGTTATTACAGAACAATTACTTGAAACGTTCAAAGCCATGTTTAAAGAATTCGACATTCAAGGCTTCGAATTTTCCACCACGTATGATCCGGAAGAATATCTTAAAAATCAAAAGATTACTGTTCTGCCAAACAACCATGTTCCGCGAGATGCGCGCTTACTCACCAAGCCAGAACTGTTTCTTTTAGCCATACTCGCAGCAAGTAATGATCATTCTACGAAGGGGCTAACAGAAACCGCTAACGAAAATCGACTTTCATTTCTATATCATTATGGTAAACCTGAGTTTCAATTTTACAAACGTCCCTCTTCCGACCAGGTTAATCAAGTAAGCCAGGCATTTGAAAAAGCTTTTAAGGAACTCAATAAGTTGGATTTACTTCCTAAAAACAATCAGATGATTCCATTGCCTCAACCTGTAGCATCCAGCATTCCAGTTCCAGAAATAAAAGCTTCTTCCACGACAGAACCGAAACAAGAACAAAGCTTAATTGCACTCAAGGATAAAAAGCGCAAACAGGACCATCCACCGCAACCTTCTGCTTCATCGCACAGAAAAATTAAACAAAACCTTAAACAAGACCTTGATCCGGAAGAATATAAAAAAATCAAAAAAGCAAGAGATCGCCTCTCCGCAAAACACAGTCGTGAGAAAAGAAAAATATATGTTGCTGTTTTAGAAAGCGCGGTTTCAGAGTTAACAGCAGAGATAAAACAAAAAAAAACTCAAATTGACAAATTAACCCAAGAAAATCGCCAGCTAAGAGAATATTATTTACAGATAGCAACATTACAAAAACCAGGACATCTCGATCAAAATACGTTTTTGTCAAGAACACAAACCATACTATCCGCATCTGTTTCCAGCAGCAGCCTGTTCAGTCACAAACCATTACCTGCAAATTCCCATTCAACTTCCGATAAAAAACTGGATTCACCAAAACTAACTTAACCGCTGCCGCATCGCCTCAAACAGAAAAATGCCGGCAGCAACTGATACGTTTAGACTCGACACAGACCCTTGCATCGGAATAGTCAACAATGCGTCACAATGTTCTCGAGTCAAACGACGAAGCCCTGTTCCTTCAGCACCTAACACCAATGCAACTGAGCCGCGCAAGTCTGCTTGATATAAGGTTTTTTCAGCAGGAATCGCGGCACCAAACACCCAAATATTTCGCTCTTGCAACATACGTAACGTACGCGCCAAATTGGTGACTTGAATAAAAGGAACGGTTTCAGCGGCCCCTGACGCCACTTTGGCAACAGTCGGTGTTAATCCCACTGATTTATCTTTTGGTATAATTACTGCATGCACGCCGGCTGCATCTGCGCTACGTAAACATGCGCCTAAATTATGTGGATCTTGAATACCATCCAACACCAACAATAATGCAGGGCCAGTCAAATTATCTAATAGCGTAACCAAATCTGCTTCCGTAAAGCGTTTGGCTTCTCGACAAAACGCAACGATACCTTGATGGTTAGCCTGATGTGTCATCTGGTCTAATTCGGATCGTGCCACAAAAGCAACTGGAATAGGATGTTCTGTCACTAATTCGATGATTGCTTGCATTTTTTGATCGTGCCGCTCTTGTAAAATCGCTAAACGGATAATACGTTGCGGCTGCGATGACAATAACGCTTGAACTGCATGGATACCAAAAACAAAGGATGATTCGCTCATAATCGTTTCTTTTTATTTTTCTTTTTTGATTTTGTTTGTTTATTTATTTGTAAACTATCTGCCAACATAAAATCCATTTGTCGTTGGTCCAAATCAACCCGCACGACCTTTACTTTAATCACGTCTCCTAAACGAAAATGCATCCCCGATCGTTCGCCGTAAATTTGATGCTTAATCGGATCAAAATGATAATAATCATTTGGCAATACACTAATATGAATTAATCCTTCCACATAAATTTCTGCTAACTCAACAAACAAACCAAAACTCGTCACGCTGGAAATCACTCCCGGAAATTCTTCGCCTACCTTATCCAGCATAAATTCACACTTCAACCAATCAATAGCTTCACGGGTCGCATCATCAGCACGACGTTCTGTCATTGAACAATGTTCACCGTATTTTACAAAAATAGGTTCTATTTCACCTGGCATAGGTTGTTTACGTAACACGCGTCGAATGGCGCGATGCACCAACAAATCAGGATAACGACGAATAGGCGAAGTAAAATGTGCATAAGCATCAAACGCCAAACCAAAATGGCCTTTGTTTTCTGGACTATACATGGCTTGACTCAACGAGCGTAACAGAACAGTTTGAATCACATGCGCATCAGGCCGCTTGGTAATAGAATCTAATAATTTTGCATAATCACCCGGAGCAGGAATTTCTCCACCCGGTAATTTCAAACCGTGTTCATTTAAAAACTTACGCAAATCCAGTAGTTTTTCTGGCGATGGGCCTTCATGCACCCGATACAATCCAGGACATTCATGTTTTAACAGGAAACGCGCGGCACAAATATTTGCGCACAACATACATTCTTCAATTAAACGATGCGCATCATTGCGCGCCATTGCAATAATACGTTCGATTTTACGTCCTGGACCAAATATAATTTTGGTTTCAGGCAAATCAAAATCAATTGAGCCGCGCTTTCGTCGCGCTTTATGCAGCACATAATACAAAGCAAATAATTCTTGGATATGTGGCAGCAAAGAAGCAAATGCTGTCTGCAATGTGTTATCGCCTTGAATTGCCATTGCATACACTTGATTATAGGTAAGGCGTGCGTAAGAACGAAAAACGGCCTCATGAAATTGATAACCCGTTATTTTTCCCGCGCGACTTATCGCTATTTCGCAGACCAACGCTAAACGATCGACTTTGGGATTTAACGAACACAACCCATTTGATAAAGCTTCTGGCAGCATGGGAATGACACGCCCAGGAAAATAAACGGAATTCCCGCGATTGAAGGCTTCTTTATCTAATGCAGAATTAGAACGGACATAATGACTGACATCAGCAATCGCCACATACAATGTCCAACCACCTGGTTTTTTTTCGCAATACACTGCATCATCAAAATCTTTGGCATCTTCACCATCAATCGTTACAAAAGGTAAATCACGCAAATCCGGGCGACCTTGTATTGCATCATGAGACACCTCAGGTGCAAAATGCGCGGCTTCATGTAGCACTTCTTTCGGCCATTCATGTGGTAACTCGTGATTTCGAATAGCCACATCAATTTCCATTCCAGGCGCCATGTGATCGCCCATAATTTCTTTAACCGCACCGACCGCCCGCGTTTGCGCATCAGGTTGTGTTGTAATAGTGACAACGACCATTTGACCCGATTGTGCGCCATGTAAAGCATCGGATGGAACAAGAATTTCCTGAGAAATACGCGGATTGGTCGGTTGGAGAAATGCCGCGCCTGATTCAATCATTAAACGTCCAACCATTTCGCGGGTATTGTGTTCAATGACTTCTACAATGGCCCCCTCACGCCGTCCACGATGGTCAATGCTCGCTACATTAACTAGCACTTTATCGTTATGAAACACCATGCGCATTTGTC
>CAZAEO010000056.1:0-14371 GCA_964484285.1 uncultured Coxiellaceae bacterium
TTTTGCTAGAAATTGAAAATACCTCTTGCATCCAGGGCAGGGTCCATACATGACGTGATAACTAATGTTTCATAAATATATTTTAAGTTAGGTTAGTGCCATTAGGTTCTAATGCTCATCATTTCCCAGCCTTCTCGCACGCTCCTCTAACATGACTGGAATATCATCTATGATAGGAAAAGCAATTCGATCAAATTTGCAAATTAATTCTTGCTCTGCCTGATCAAAAAGCAATTCACCTTGGCATACTGGGCATGCTACTATTTCAAGTAAATTTTTATCCATAATGATTTACCTATACAACTTGTTAATCATCATTATAGTAAGACTTTATGACTTCATGCCAACCTTTTAATATTGATGCTGCACATTCTTCTTGGCATTTATGTATTAAACAAGCATTAGCTGCCATGGATCCCCATTATTTAAATGAACTCTATTGCAGCCACAACTGGCTTCCTGGACAGCAAAATATTTTTAATGCTTTCTCTCTGCCCGTCAATAAAACCAATTATGTTTTTTTTGGTGAATCGCCTTATCCACGTGCTACATCAGCAAACGGATATGCTTTCTGGGACGCTGCTGTTAAAGAACTCTGGTCTGAAACAGGATTAAGCAAATCTGTTAATCGCGCTACCTCACTACGTAATATTTTAAAAACATTACTTATTGCAGAAGGCATGCTCACGCCAAATCATACTACCCAACTTGATATTAGCAACCTAAATAAACATCCCTTAATCAAAACAAACCAAGAGTTGTTTCAGCATTTTCTGGAACATGGATTTTTACTATTAAACGCAACTCTGGTACTGCGCACTACGCAAGTGCGTAAAGACGCCTTAGCGTGGCAACCCTTTATTCAACATATATTGCATTTTCTTTTTCAACAACGTCCAAAGATCCAACTCATTCTACTAGGCAATATAGCGAAAACTATTGATAAATTAATTATAGATGACATAAAAAGGTTCTATGCAGAACACCCCTATAATATTTCATTCATGCATAATTCTAAGATAATTGATTTTTTCCGACCATTGCATTTACTACAAAAATGCTGAAGTGTTCTATTTAATAACGAAAATTTGCTATAATTTTATAAAAAAGATAAAGTTAAAGTTAACGTAAGCATAAAATGAATAGGTTTGGGCCTAGACGATATTGGCTATAAGTTATACTTATCCTTACCAGGGGAACTAAACGTATGCGTATATTGTTAGTAGAAGACGATGAACTCTTAGGTGATGGATTAAGAACAGGCTTAATTCAATATGGCTATGCTGTAGATTGGCTAAAAGACGGCTTGTCTGCCGATCAAGCACTCAAAACAGAAAGTTTTGACATTGTCGTTCTTGATTTGGGTCTACCTAAGATGCCAGGTATCACAGTACTACAAAACCTAAGGACCCGCGGGCAAACAATGCCCGTCTTAATCCTAACAGCTCGTGAGTCTATTGAAGATCGGGTAAAAGGACTAGACAGCGGAGCAGATGATTACTTAACCAAACCATTTGATCTTGACGAATTGTGTGCGCGTTTGCGTGCTCTGCAAAGACGTTTCTCATCACGCGCTGAACCCCTATTAGTACACAAAACCATTACCTTAGATCCAGCCGCACATACGGTTATGCTAAACAATGAACCCATTAATGTATCACGTCGCGAATTTGCTTTATTACAAAAACTACTGGAAAACGCCGGACGCGTTCTATCAAGAGAACACCTGACTCAGTCATTGTATGGCTGGGGTGAAGACGTTGATAGTAATGCACTTGAAGTACACATCCATAATCTACGCAAGAAATTCGGGCAACAATTTATTCGCACGATACGCGGCATAGGTTACATGGTTGATAAAGATAAAGAAGAACAATGATTCGATCAATACGGCGCTTTTTACTTATAAGCCTCCTAGTCAGTATAACTATTGCCTCTTCGATTACTGCGATTGGTAATTATTTATTAGACAAACAAGTCATTCAACCTTATCTAGATGATCAATTGATAAAGTTATTTACTTTTATTGAAATTATTTCTCATACTGCCAACCAAAATTCTACCATTCAAACAAAAATTTATTCTTACCTAAATACAACAGAAAATACTGGAGCAAAAAACTTACTCTTTCAAGTATGGAGTAAAGAAAAAAAATTACTCTTATATTCCGAAAACAGCCCAGATGAATCCATGTTAGATGCACCTTTAGGATTTAGCGATATAGAAATTAAAAATAATGACTGGCGTGTATATGCTGCCATTGATACACATACACAAAACAAAATCATTGTGGCTGAGTTATACGACATCCGCAATAAACTTGCGGACGACATTACCCGCAATAACGGTTACATTTTATTATTTACCTATCCTATTTTTGGTATTCTTATCTGGATCATTGTTGGTTTAGCATTACGCTCAATCACTCGCGTGACCAGTGAAATATCTAATCGCGCTTCGACTTATTTAGAACCTGTTCCAGCAGAAAATATTCCGGTTGAAATTAAACCTCTTGTAGCAGAATTAAATCAGCTATTTTTACGTTTAAAACTTGCTTTTGATCGTAATAAACGTTTTGCAGGCGATGCCGCACATGAATTACGCACACCGCTTGCTGCATTGAAAACACAAGCACAAGTCGCACTAAAATCTGCTAATGAAACGGAACGATTCCATGCTTTACAAAACGTTGTAAAAAGTGTAGATAGGAGCTCGCATATAGTCACACAACTTTTGATCTTAAGCCGTCTTAGTCAAGAAGAAGAATTAAATGATCTCAATTCTGTCGATTTATATAAGCTCGCCACTGAAATTATTGCCTATCTTGTACCTATTGCCTTAGAAAAAAGCATTGAAGTTGAATTATCGCCCCCACCAGACAACGCCATTGTCTTTGGTAATGATATTGCATTAGGCATTTTGATTCGCAACATTGTAGATAATGCAATTCGGTATACACCAGAAAAAGGTGACGTCAAAATTAAAATTATTCATGAAAATGACCATGTTATTTTTCGTGTTACCGACTCAGGCCCTGGCATTCCAGTTGAATTGCGCGAACGGGTATTTGAACGATTTTATCGCATAATAGGAAATACTGGTCAAGGCAGCGGATTAGGTCTTGCGATTGTGAGCCAAATTGCCAATCTACATCACGCCAAAATTAAACTTGGCACACCGCCTAACAGCATTGGTCTGCAATTTGATGTTGAATTTTTAAGTTACAAGTATAAGTCTTAACAAACCATGAAGTCATTATTCGAAGAAAATATCACAATATTAACTCCCAATAGACGATTAGCAGCAACATTGCTTAAGCAGTTTCAGCATGACCAAATCAAACAGCATAAAACATGCTGGAAAAGCCTAGATATTCTTCCTCTGCAAAGTTGGTTACAACGTTTGTGGCATGAATACTCTATTAAGACAATGGCTGCGACGCCTCTATTGCTCACTACTTATCAAGAAATAATTTTATGGGAAGAGATTCTGCAAAAATTTCAGGAAAATAATTATTTAATGCAACTTTCTGCAACAGCGGCACTTGCCCAGTCGGCCTGGCAATTATTAAAATTATGGCAAGTCAATATCAATGATTCCATCTTGCGACTAACCGAAGACGGTCAATTATTTCAACAATGGGCATTACAATTCAAAAAAATAGGTAAAAAAAATAATTGGCTAGATACAGCCAGCTTACCCGATGCACTGCACGAACCCCTGCTCGCCCAATCTATTGAGCTACCAAAAAAAATAATGTTAATAGGGTTTACCGAACTATCTCCACAACATCAACATTTATTCAATCTATGTCAAGAAGCAGGCAGCGAAATCATCCAACAAAATGAATTAAAAAAACCTGCCTGTTCAATTAATAAAATAGGCTTACCTGATAAAAATGCTGAAATTTATAACATGGCGCGTTGGGCCAAAACACTCTATGATACTTATGACAAAAAAACACCTTATTTAATCGGCTGTGTTGTTCCAGAACTAGAAACATTGCGTGATTCTATATGGCGAATTTTTGCGGAAACATTTACTGAAAATAATACTATCACCAGAGATCCTGCTCTTCTGCCATTTAATATTTCTGCAGGAAAAAATTTAATCGCGTTTCCCATTATTCACACAGCACTGCAATTGCTTAAATTATACGAAGAAAATATTCCGATAGAAACAATAAGTCATCTGTTGCGTTCTCCATTTTTAGGAAAAGCAGAACAAGAACAACTATCCAGAGCTTACTTCGACAGTCAATTACGCACCGCAAATCTTACAACAATTTCCTTAAATAAATTACTGTTACCAAACAAACTATATAATTTGGAAGCGACATGTCAAGCGTTAGCTAGACAATTGAAAAATTATTTCCAGTATATTAATCATCTTCCTACTACTCTTCATTTTAGTGCATGGTCAAAGAAAATTATCGATCTTCTTACCCTACTTGGCTGGCCAGGAGAACGTAGCTTAAACAGCGAAGAATATCAAGTGACTCAACGTTGGCTAGACTTGTTCACTGAATTCAACGCGCTTGAACATATCCTCGCCCCACAAACATTTTCTCGTGCCTTATATTACTTAACACAACTTTCAATGCAAACTGTATTCCAACCACAAACGCCCGAAGCACCCATTCAAATTGTAGGAGTCCTTGAAGCAATTGGCTTGCCTTTTGAACACACATGGATAATGGGCTTTGATGATGCAAACTGGCCTGCAGCGCCAAAACCTCACCCATTAATTCCAACACGCTTGCAAAAAAAATTGCAAATGCCACATGCGACCACTGAGCGTGAATTGAATTATTGCGAGAAATTGACTAACCAATTAATGCATTGCGCAAAAAATATTATTTTTAGCTACCCTAAAAATAACAATGAAGACATTGAATTGCGCCCAAGTTATTTACTCAATTCCATTCATGAAATTTCCTTAAGTGATATTCAATGTGACTCCTCTTTAACGATTGCTCAAAAAATTTATTGCAAAAATATACTCGAAGATTTTGTAGACGATATAGCTCCCTCTATAACAGATAAAGAAGAAATTCGTGGTGGCGCATATATTTTTAAACAACAAGCTGCTTGCCCTTTCAAAGCATTTGCTGAATTACGCTTACATGCCCGCCAATTAGACACTCCGACTCTTGGCTTACGCGCAATTGATCGCGGCAATATCATGCACAAAGCATTGGAATTCATGTGGCAAGTTATTAAAGATTCAACAACGCTAGCACAACTATCTACTACTGAATTAATCGCTATTGCGCAAAAAAGCGCTGCGGAAGCAATGCAATCCATTTTGCATAACAATACGCAACAACGCTATTTATCACTCGAACTAAAACGATTAGAAAAATTGTTATTAGAATGGCTAGATATAGAAAAAAAACGACCGAAATTTAAAGTTGCTCTACAAGAACATGAAATCAATACTACTATTAGTAACATCCCTATTACTTTACGTATTGATCGTATTGATGAAATAAACGAAGAACATTATTTGATTATTGATTATAAAACAGGAAAAAACAATCCTATAAAAAACTGGTTCGGCGATAGACCCGATGAGCCACAGCTACCACTATATTGCATAACAAGCGATCATAAAACGATAGGAATCGCGTTTGCTGAATTACATCCAGATAATATGTCGCTCTCTGGAGTAAGTAAAAAAAATATCGGCATTCAATCAATTAAAACATTAGCCGAAATATCACATGCCAAAATTACCCTATGGGACCAACAATTACAGGAGTGGAGAACCATCTTGGAAAATTTAGGCCATGATTTTCAACGAGGAATCGCCAAAGTTGATCCAAAAGACCGTAACCAAACGTGCACACACTGTAAATTACACACATTCTGTCGGATTCATGAACAAATATGACTACGCAACATGATGAACAACAACGATTAAAAGCATTAGACCCAACACAATCATTCATTGTGCAAGCACCCGCAGGCTCAGGTAAAACCGAATTACTCATACAGCGCTTTTTAGTGTTATTAAGTGTTGTAAAACAACCTGAAGAAATTCTAGCGATTACTTTCACCAAGAAATCAGCAGCGGAAATGCGCACTCGAATTATTAACGCATTAAAGAATGCGCAAAATGATCCCGAACCTGATTCTTCTCACGCAAAAAAAACCTGGCATTTAGCGAAAAAAGTACTAAAACAAGATAAAGAGTTAAAATGGAATTTACTCATCAGTCCCAGTCGTTTGCGTTTACAAACTATTGATTCGTTCAGCATGAGCATCACTAGACAATTACCGATAGTCTCTCACTTTGGTGCTTCCCCTGAAATAACAGACAATCCTTATTCGTTATATCGCCAGGCCGTTCAAGATTTTTTAACCCATTTAGAAGAAGATCACACATGGTCAAATGCCATTGGCACAATTTTACTTCATGTAGATAATGATTTAAATAAAGTAGAAAATTTATTTATTAATTTGCTGGCTAAACGTGATCAATGGTTGAGATATATCATACTCAATTCAAATGACCCATTGCTAAGACAGACTCTCGAACAAAATCTTCAAACAATCGCTATTGATTCTTTGAAAAACTTGCATTTACTTTTTCCTAAACAACATATTAATGAGTTGTTATATTTGCTACGATTTTCTGCTCACTATCTTAAACAAGACAAACCCGCGTCACTCATTGTTCATTGTTTAAATTTAGATACTTTACCCGGCATAACAATAGAAGATAAAAAATGTTGGTCTGGAATAGCAGAATTTTTACTGACAAAAAGTAATACGTGGCGAAAAAAAATTGATAAAGATATAGGTTTTTTATCTATTACCTCTTGCAAAAATGTTATAGAAAAAGACCTTATAAATAACGCAAAACTGCGCATGAAAAAATTAATTGATGAACTCAGTCATGCAACAGATTTTTTTCATGCATTAATTGATTTTACATTTTTGCCAGATATGACTTATCGAGAACCCCAGTGGCATACTTTGGAAAGCTTGCATACCGTTTTAAAAATGGTGACTGCTCAACTACATCTAGTATTTCAGCAACAAGGGAAAATAGATTATATTGAAAATGCTCTGGCTGCTGATGCAGCGCTCGGCACTTATGAATCACCAACAGATCTTACTTTAGCATTAGATTACCAAATTAAACATATTTTAATAGATGAGTTTCAGGATACCTCAAATAGCCAATATCAATTATTAAAAAAAATCACAGCGGGCTGGGAACATAACGATGGGCGCACATTGTTTTTAGTAGGCGATCCTATGCAGTCCATCTATCGTTTCCGTGAAGCAGAAGTAGGTATATTTATTCGAGCACGCAAGTATGGAATTGGCCCTATTCAACTTGAACCGCTCACTCTTTCTGTCAATTTTCGATCTACACCAGAAATAGCTCACTGGATCAATACTCACTTTCAAAAAATATTTCCCTCTTTTGACGATGTTGCCACAGGAGCTGTTGCATATACTGCAAGCATAGCAAATCAATTCACTCAACATGCAAATTCAACTGTTACGTTGCATTCTTTGGTAAACGCCGAAGATGACACTCAAGCAAAAACCATTGTAGAGTTGATTCAAGAACGTAAAATCCATCATCCAACAGAAACGATTGCTATTCTTGTGCGTTCAAGAACGCATCTTGCAAAGATTATCCCAACACTGAAAGCGGCGGCAATCAAATATCGCTCTATTAATATTGATCCATTGACTGAACGCCCCTTTATTCAAGATCTCATGGCACTAACCCGCGCGCTATTTCACCCTGCTGATCGTATTGCCTGGCTTGCCTTGTTGCGCGCTCCCTGGTGCGGCTTGTCTCTTAATGATTTATTTATCTTATCGGGTAGAAATGCCAAAATCAGCTTGTGGGAACAATTACACTCTTCACAAATTCTCGCTGGTTTAAGCATTGATGGGCAAGCAAGAATAAAACGTATTTTACCCATTCTGAAAGCAAAAATAGCGGAACGTTATCGTAGTAGTGCACGTTATTGGATTGAGAGCACATGGTTATTGCTAGGCGGGCCCGCGACCGTGATAGAAGAAACTGATTTAGAAGATGCCGAAGCTTATTTTTGCTTATTAGAAAAAATGGATCAAAGCAGCAATTTATTAAATCTTGATACACTACATGAACAAGTCAACAACTTGTATGCCGCGCCAAATAATCAAGCAGATGACACCTTACAAATCATGACAATACACAATGCAAAAGGCCTTGAATTTGATACCGTAATATTACCGCATCTTGAACGTAGAGCAGCAAATGATGATAAACAATTATTATTATGGCTAGATCAACCACGCACCAAAGAAAATAATATGCTCGTCATAGCACCGGTGCATGCTATAGGCTATGAAACAGACACAATTTATGAATACATTAAAAGACAACATGCTATCAAAAATAATTATGAAATAGGTCGTTTGTTATACGTTGCAGCAACCCGCGCAAAGAAAAATTTAGCTTTATTTTTTAACTTAAAAAACGATTGTAAAGTCAATTCAAGCAGTTTACTTGAAAAAATTTGGCCGACCATTAAAAATCAACTATCTTATACTGAACCTACTTCATCATTCACTTATACAAAGCCTGAAAATAACAATCCCCTAAAACGCCTGCCTTTGCAATGGAAAAATCCCATTACAGAACATTGCTTAACAGAAGAACTTGTTTATCACCAAAAAAAATCTGGCTTTCATTTACCAGACAATCAACCAAAATATATCGGCATAATAATCCATCAAACTTTACAACAAATCAGTAAATTGGGTTATACATGGTGGCAATCCAGTTCCCCTGCTAATAAATTGACTTATTTACAGAAAAGCTTGTTGCAACTAGGTATACAAAAAGTTAATTTAAAAAAAACTAGTGCGCTTATTAAGCAAATTATTGATAACACCTTAACAGATGAGCGTGGACGTTGGATTGTATTCCCACACAATGAAGCAGAATCTGAATTTAGGCTAACTGCAATCATTGACGGAAAACCACAACAATTGATTATTGATCGCACGTTTGTCGATAAAAATAATATTCGCTGGATCATTGATTACAAATCATCAACTTTTACTGAAGGAACCTTACAAGATTTCTTAAACGAAGAAAAACAAAAATATCAAAAACAAATGTGGACTTATTTTCAAGCAATGCGCAACATCGACCAACGATCGATTCGAATGGGATTATACTTTCCATTCATGACCGCCTGGTGCGAGTGGACATTCGAGCACGAAAAAATCTTTTTTTGATCAACTTTAAGGTTTTATTCTCTGTATAACAAATCTCAATTCAAAAACAAATCAGTAAATAATGGCACCTTGGGATCTAAAGCATATTTGCTGAAATCACTGACGCCGCGCGTTTTCAACAAATCCTCATCAATGAAAAAATTCCCAGTCGTTTGCTGGCTATCGCTAATTAAAATTTCATACGCAGCATCTGCCATGATTGCAGGCTTGCGACTTGCACGTAAAATTTCCTGTGGAAAATTGACAGCGATCGCAGCTGTTGCGATTGTTGTTTTCGGCCAAAGCGAATTCACTGCAACACCTGTCGATTTTAATTCTTCCGCCATACCTAACGTACACATGCTCATGCCATATTTTGACATCGTATAAGCCAAATAATCTTTAAACCATTTTGGATCCAGGTTAAGTGGCGGAGATAAATTTAAAATATGAGGATTTTTCGCTTTTTTTAAGTAGGGAATACATACTTGCGAACACAAAAATGTAGCGCGCACATTGACAGAGAAAATCAAGTCAAACCGCTTCATGGGAGTTTCTAACGTAGGAGAAAGAAAAATTGCGCTTGCATTATTTACCAGAATATCAATGCCGCCAAAAGCTGCAACAGCTTTTGCCACCGCATCTTGCACATTAGCCTCATCACGCACATCAAGCAATACCGGTAATGCGATCCCCCCTGCTGCCTCAACTTCTTTAGCAACAGAATGAATAGTACCTTCCAATTTTGGATGAGGCTGATCAGTTTTTGCAGCAATAATGACTTTTGCGCCTTCCTGCCCACAACGTAATGCAATTTCACGGCCAATCCCACGGCTTGCCCCTGTAATAAAAACAACTTTATCTTTTAATGTGGTAGCTTTCATAAATTATCTATCCTTTATATTTTATATTTCACGCCATGTTTGGCGGCCTAGTTTAACAGAACGATACAAACCATTACATTGCTGAGATGATTTAACGGGTCTTGCTAGCGTGCTTTGCAAAAAAACCTTTGTGTTATTCGCTTTAAAAATGCCCAAAAGCGTTATGCGATAATAAGCCGTTATTACCTTTGTAGCCTCGATATAAGCACAGGGATCTTCGCGTAAATATTCAACCACGTAATAATACCGAAACGCATAAAAATGACCAGCACAAGTTATAGAAGACTCCCACCAAGCAAGCGGCTGGTTAAGCAAAACAGCTGACGTGGTAACAGGAAGCAAACAATGAGGTAATTGCTTTAACAATTCAAATTCTGCCTGATTCAACCATTGATCCGCTTGCTGCACTGCAAAATAGCGCAACATAACTTCTCGATTCATTTTAATTTCCAGCAATACGTCTGCAAGCGCATACCAACTGAATAAAGCCAGTATTTGCATAAAAATTAATACAGCAATCAAAGCAAATCCTTGAGAAGGTTTAACGTAAAGCAACATAGATATACCGTGTTTCAGATAATTGAGCTACATTTGAGGAAAAATGAAATGCAAGAGAAACACCCATTACCGGCGTTGCATCTGTAATCTCATCAATAGCACGCTCAATTATTTTATTATTCTCTATCAAAGTTAATTTGATTTGCATCGCATCTATTCCTTCTGCTAACTCTAATTTATGATCATTATTATTTTTTTCATAAAGCGCATAAATAGGCTGATGTTTTTCATCAAATCGTCCAGAATGACTTACAAAAAAATGTTCCTGATCTAATTTACTGACCTCAGTATTTTTTGCATACAAATGACTTAGATTATGCACAGAAACAATAGTTTGACTGCCATCATTTAATAGCGAAGCCTGTTTCACTTCAATGATATCTGCCGTAACACAATCGGAAACAAGTAACTTATCATGTTGAGGAAACGGCACACTGGATTTTACATGCAACACAGAATAATCTTGCATTGTATGCGTTAAAATTGCATTAGCCGCATTCACATACCAAATAGTCATTGCATCCGTATTCGGTTTTATTTCGTTATTTTTATATTGTTGCACTTTGGTTTTCTCACTTACTTCAACCATTAAATGATTTTTTAACGGAAAATCTTTGGATAATCTGACACAACCTGCATACCCTGACATGCGAATTCGATTCGTAATGATTTGACTAATTAAACGCACATTTTCTTGCATAGTTATCAAATTGTTTTGCATGAGATGATTATTTTGTGATGCCAAATAGATTTCAAATAATATATTGATAACTAATGTGCTTAAAGTCACTCCCAGCATCAACTCAATTAATGATATACCACGTATATTTTTTCTCGCAAACATCCTGGCTCTCCCAATTGATTTTTTACACAACTCTGTAATTTCCCTCCCCAATAAAGAGAGAGGATATAATTTGGAAAATGACCCATCACAACGCCAAAACCGTTTGGTAACACTGATTGATTTTCCTGGTTCCATCGATTGACCTGTTCAGCTAATTCAGTGTGCGTTTGCAATGCGATCAATCTCTCAGACATGTTAGCCATCTGATTCACTGCAATACCCAAAAAATAAGCTGTTTTAGCTTGCTTCAATGAATAAATCTCAATGGCATCGAAACCAAACAAAATAACCGACATCAGCAATAAGCTGACCAAAATCTCAATCAAGGTGAATCCGTAAGCTTTAACTAATTTCATAAAAACTCGTGTTATACTGTTGGTATGTAAGAAAAAAGAAATAACTCTGATGAAAAAGAACAACTTATCTGAAGATAATCGATCATTAGTGATGTCAGAAATCATGACACCTGACATGGTAAATTTTTACGGCAATGTACATGGCGGTCATATTTTAAAATTACTAGATCGAGTAGCTTATGCTTGTGCTGCGCGGTATTCTGGAAAACATATTGTAACTCTTTCTGTCGATCAAGTTATTTTCAAAAAAGCGATTCACGTCGGTGAATTAGTTTCCTTTTATGCACGCGTTAATTATGTAGGTAATTCTTCTCTAGAAATTGGCATTCGAGTCATCGCAGAAAATTTAATTACTCGGGAACAACGGCATACCAATACGTGTTACTTTACCATGGTTGCGTTAGACGAGCACGGCAAACCCACCAAGATCCAGCCTCTCACTCCGCTGACTGAAACAGATACTCGCCGTTACAATGATGCACTACGCCGTAAAGAAGCGCGCTTAAAAATCAAGATGAAACCCGATTGATTTATCCATATTTATTCGAAAAATCCCGCATAAAATCAATTAACGCATCAATCCCTTCTTCCGGCATGGCATTATAGATGCTTGCGCGCACACCGCCAGCTAAACGGTGCCCTTTTAAATTAGTTAATCCTGCTTCTGTCGCTAATTCTAAAAAACGGGAAGTTAAGTCTACATTAGTTAAACTGAATGGAATATTCATAATAGAACGGCAATCTGGATGAACGCTATTCATGTAAAATTCTTTATGCTGATCAATATAATGATATAATTTTTCTGCCTTGCGTTGATTTAACTCAGCAAATGTTTTAATGCCACCCTTTCGTTTCATCCATGCTAGCACTAAACCTGTAATGTACCATGCATACGTTGGCGGTGTATTGTAAAAAGATTTATTTTCTGCATTAACTTTATATGAATATAAAGTCGGTGTACCTGATAAAGGTTCTTGGAGCAAGTCATCGCGTATAATAACTACCGTAATTCCAGCTTGCCCCATATTTTTCTGCGCACCCGCATAAATAACACTATATTCATTCACATCAATGGGTCTTGATAAAATAAATGATGTCATATCAGCTACTAATGGCACATTACCCGTCTTTGGCACCCAATGAAATTCAACACCGTCAATTGTTTCGTTCGGGGTGTAATGCACGTAAGCCGCTTCAGGATTCAACGACCATTCTGCTTGAGGAGGAATATGCACTAAATCATGATGACTCACTTTTACTTCTGTCGCTATATTGACATGGGCATAACGCTTCGCTTCATCAATTGCTTTTTTAGACCAAATTCCTGTGTCAAGATAATCAGCGTGTTTTTTAGTACCTAATAAATTTAATGGCACCATAGCAAATTGACCTGACGCCCCACCCGCAAAAAACAAGACGTGATAACAATTGGGAATATTCATTAATTCACGCAAGTCTGCTTCTGTCTTTTCAGCAATCATCTTAAATTCAGCGCCACGATGACTTAATTCCATAATTGACATACCCGTGCCATGCCAATCGAGCATTTCTGCTTGGGCTTCTAGCAAAACCTCTTCTGGCAGCATGGCAGGCCCGGGGCTGAAATTAAAAACTTTACGCATTTTTATGACCTCTTACTTATTTTTCCTATCCCTCAATCCATAGCAATATTGCCGAATCTCCGATATCATTGCAATGACAAAACGCATAAAAATATAGGTTAAAACAATATGACCGCACCAGACATGATTCGATTTATTGCTGCTATGATTATCATGATGAATCCTCTCGGTTCTTTATCCATATTTCTTGATCTCACACATAAAACATCTCTCTACAAACAACGTAAAACGGCCATACAAGCGACCATTGCTATTTTAATCATTATGTTGGTAACTTTATGGAGCGGTAGAAGTTTATTGGCCCTTTTAGGCATCACTATTCCTGCTTTTCGTTTTGCGGGCGGCATCATTTTATTATTAATGGGACTTTCCATGCTGCAATCGCGTGAAAGCCCTGTCAGCCATACCGAAGAAGATGACGAAGCAGCCAAAGAACGCGAATCTATCGCAGTCGTTCCGCTCGCTTTGCCCGTCATTATAGGCCCAGGAGCAATAAGTACTTTAATTATCGCTGCAGGCGACTATCCACAATTACTGAATAGATTAGCCATGTCTTTAATCTGTGTGCTCCTAACAGGCGGTATGGGGGCCATGTTATATTTTGCATCTCCTATTGCCAAACTGGTTGGCACATCCATTATCAAGGTCGTCACCCGCATTATGGGAATGATTATCATGGCCATTGCGGTTGGTATGTTAGCGGCCGGATTAATTGGTTTATTACCCGCGATGCAGTAGTTTACCTACAGCATATTTTATCAATCATCTTTGTTACCCTTGTCTATGGTGGTTGTCTCTTCTAGGGACAAAAAATTTTGTCATCCTGAGTGAAACGCACTACTGTCCGGTGAAGTGGTGTAAATAT
>CAZAEO010000057.1:0-13996 GCA_964484285.1 uncultured Coxiellaceae bacterium
AACTTCTTGCAATCTGGATGTTAAAATCTCGCATCTTGAGGTGTAATGGGTATATTCTCCTGTTTCGATAATGTCTTGAATAAGAAATTGAATAATTTTACTGTCCATTGCATAACACTCCATCGAAGAATTATTTTGTTGATGCTGAATTTTATGATGAAATAAGGCAAAAAATGCCTGGCGCAGACGTTCTAATAAAAATGCCTTTAGAATTTGCAATTCATTTCTTTTGATACAAAGATCTTTGGGTCATTTAAACGGCATGCGCAAGAGACATCTATTTTTAAAATGAATTTAGGCGTAATGAATAGAGAAAATCAGGAAAAACTTGGAATTGCTATCGGAAAAATCATAGCAACGAATTTAATTGTTTCATTTGAAAAAATAATTATTAAAAGAGAAGATATTCATGCGGGATAATGTAGTTAATACTAATGTAATTCAACTAAAACCCAATTTTCTTTGGTTTCTCACATTAACTTATGCCATGGTAATCATCTTGGCTAATTGGTTTGATCCACGACTTATCAAGGTGTTTGGATTAACTACCGATGCTGGAACATTGATTTTCCCTCTGACGTTTTTATTATCTGATCTTATTACTGAAGTATATGGATACAAACATGCACGTCGCGCAATTTGGTGTGGTTTTTTATTTAGTGTTCTTGCTTTTTACGGTACTATGAATAATGTAAATTTGTTATATCTTATGCTTACCATGTGGTTCATCAAAGTGGTAATCGAATTTTTAGGCCTTCCTATTTCAATCCGATTAGCAAAAAAGTTAAAAACCCTAGAAACATTGGACATTTATGACAAAAGAACGAATTTCAATTTATTTAGTTTAGAAGCAATTTATACAGAAAAAGATAATCAATTTGCAAAAATCGAGATGTAAAAAAATGACAAACGGTTATTACATTTCAACAGATAACTCTTTACTCGATAAAGAAAAAATTCGTGCTTTATTAAAAGCATGTTTTTGGTCTAAAAACATTCCGCTAGACTATATAGATCGTTTCATTCGATATTCTTTATGCTTTGGGGTATATCGAAGCACTGATCATCAACTGGTTGGATTTGGTCGTATTATCACTGATTATACGACGTATGCTTATATTTGTGATGTTGTTGTTGAAGAAGCGCATCGTAAAAGGGGATTGGGGGATGCTTTGATAAAAGAAATGATGTCTCATCCTGAACTACAAGGATTAAAAACCTGGGCATTAAGAACAACCGAAGAAGCGAGAAGAATCTATGAAAAAAAAGGTTTCAAATTAGCAGATCGTCCTGAAACTCAACTTGAGATAAATGATTTAGAAATTTATTCTAACCCGAACTTTCAAAACCTCCATCAACGTTAATACAAAATTTATTATGACAACCCATACCAACCATCTCTACTGGTTAGCTGCATCCGAGCTCCCAGAAATCGGTGTGATCACCTTGCATCGTTTATTGACTATTTTTGAAAATATTCAAGCGATTTTTGCGGCAACACCAACCGCATTACACCAGGCAGGTCTTACACCTAAACAAATACACACATTAAAAAATCCTGATTGGCAAACGGCTGAACGTCATCTTAAGTGGGCTGAAAAAAATCATTGCCAATTGGTATCTTATATCGATCCTGGTTATCCTGCATTGCTACACGAATTACCGGATGCGCCACTCTTATTATATGTGCAGGGCGATGTGAAGTTGTTACAACAACCCCAATTAGCGATGGTTGGTTCACGTAATCCATCGGCGATGGGCAAAGAACTAGCAGAACAATTTGCTAAAGAATTGGCAACGGCGGGCCTTGTTATTACAAGTGGTCTTGCGTTAGGAATCGATGCAGCTAGCCATCGCGGTGCATTGTTAGCAGGTAAAACCATCGCAGTACTTGGCACAGGATTGCAACATATTTATCCGCGCATGCATCAAAAATTAGCTGAAGATATTCTGTTGCAAGGAGGTGCATTGGTTTCAGAATTTTCGCCTCCTTCACCGCCCAAAGCAGCCCACTTTCCAAGACGAAATCGCATTATCAGCGGATTGAGCGTTGGAGTATTAGTTGTTGAAGCGGCGATTCGCAGTGGTTCATTAATCACAGCGCGTTATGCAATGGAACAAAATCGTGATGTATTTGCAATCCCAGGGTCTATTCATAATCCGCTCGCGAGAGGATGCCATCAACTTATTCGTAAAGGTGCTAATTGGTTTGAAACTACAGGAGAAATTTTAGAAGAAATTACCGTCTTGAATGCGGTGGCGACCACCGCGGCCTCTGTCTTTTTATCAAAAGAACCTGTTGACTTAGACCCCGACTTCCAGCGAGTATTAGCACAAATTGGTTATGAAGTAACCGCATTGGAAGTGATTATCGCACGTGCCGGATTGACGGCAGCGCAAGTTTCCTCCATGCTGTTATCATTAGAATTAAAGGGTTATGTGCGCATCGTACCAGGTGGATACGCGCGTGAATCGGGTCGAGTAGTCTAAAAGTGGTGAATATGTTCGAAGTATTGATGTTTCTTTTTGAAAATTACATGGATCAAGATATCGCATTAAAAATGGATAATGCGGATATTGCAGTTGAATTGGAAAAAATTGGTTTTGATCGTTACGAGATTGATCGTGCATTAAGTTGGCTTGATGGACTTATTCAGATTCAGACAGCGGTGGCTTTGGGCCCTAAATTAACTTCGCAAGCCATTCGTCATTATCTTCCAGAAGAAAGTGAACGATTGGGGGTGGAGGGCAAAGGATTTTTACTTTATTTAGAACAACTGGGTATTCTGGATCCTACCACGCGTGAAGTGGCGATTGATCGGATCATGGCGCTCGATAGCAGAGCAGTGGATATAGCTCGCATTAGATGGGTTGTTTTAATGGTGTTGTTTAACCAGCCGGACAAAAGATCTGCGCTTTCTCTTTTGCAAGATATGATTCTGGCCGATGCATTCGATGTTTTACATTGAAGGAAACACTTTCTTATGCCTAAATCCAAATCAGTTTCTGCTAAAACTAAAACTTCTAAAAATTTAGTCATTGTGGAATCTCCTGCGAAGGCGAAAACCCTTAAAAAATATTTAGGTGCTTCTTTTGATGTATTGGCTTCTTATGGGCATGTGCGTGATTTATTACCTAAAGAGGGTGCGGTTGATCCGAAACATCGTTTTGCAATGAAGTATGAGTTGATTGAGAAAAATGTAAAACACATTACAGCAATTGTTAATGCTATGAAAAAAGCCAACGCCTTGTATCTGGCAACCGATCCAGACCGTGAAGGAGAAGCGATTTCATGGCATATCTATGAAGTATTACGGCAGAAAAAAGCACTCAAGGATAAAACAGTTCATCGAGTGGTCTTCCATGAAATCACTAAATCAGCAGTGCAAGCCGCAATAGAACATCCGCGTGATATTTCCATGGAGTTGGTCAATGCACAACAAGCGCGCCGCGCATTGGATTTTTTAGTTGGATTTAATTTGTCTCCTTTATTGTGGCGCAAAATACGACGTGGTTTGTCTGCGGGACGAGTGCAAAGTCCTGCGTTACGCATGATTGTTGAACGAGAAGAAGAAATTGAAAAATTTGTCAGCCAAGAATATTGGGACATTACTGCGGACACTTCTGCGCGTACACAGCCATTCACTGCAAAATTAATTATTTATCAGGGTGAAAAGCTCGAACAATTTTCGATTACGACTGCAGAACAAGCAGAGAAAATCAAAATTGATTTACAACAAGTAGCGCAGGGTAAGTTGCAGGTTGTCAAGGTTGAGAAAAAACAACGAAAACGTAATCCTGCGGCACCCTTTATTACATCCACATTACAGCAAGAAGCAGCGCGTAAATTGGGATTTACTGCACAGAGGACAATGCGTACAGCGCAGCAATTATATGAAGGAATTAATATTGGTGAAGGTACGGTGGGTTTGATTTCTTATATGCGTACCGATTCGGTGAATTTAGCGCAAGAAGCACTTGCAGAAATTCGTCATTTGATTGGCGAACGTTATGGAAAAAATAATTTGCCTGATGAACCGAGAGTTTACAAAACTAAAGCGAAGAATGCGCAAGAAGCGCATGAAGCTATTCGTCCAACGTCCGTGCTGCGTACGCCAGATTCATTAAAAGAGTTTCTTAATCCTGAGCAATATCGATTATATGATTTGATTTGGAAGCGTACCGTTGCATCGCAAATGATATCTGCGACAATTGATACGGTTGCGGTTGATTTAGCCTGTAAAGATAGAGGCATGTTTCGTGCGAATGGATCGGTTGTGGTTGATCCCGGATTTATCCTGGTTTATCAAGAAGGAATAGATGATCATAAGATAGAGCAAAGTGAAGAAGAACGTACGCTGCCTGTTTTAAAAGAAGGCGAAGAAGTGGATCTCAATGCCTTGCAGTGTAATCAGCATTTTACTGAACCGCCGCCACGTTATTCAGAAGCATCGTTGATTAAAACCTTAGAAGAGTATGGTATTGGACGTCCATCTACCTATGCTTCCATTATTTCTACATTGCAATATCGTGAATATGTGGTATTAGATAGTAAACGATTTCGTCCAACCGATGTAGGACGAATCGTGAGTAAATTTCTTACGCAGCATTTTACTCGCTATGTGGATTATGATTTCACTGCAAAATTAGAAGATGAATTGGATGATATTTCGCGCGGTGAAAAAGAATGGGTGCCGTTGCTCGATGCGTTTTGGAAGCCCTTTAAAGATCGAGTGGATGAAGTGTTAGAAACAGTCAAGCGTAGTGATGTGACTCACGAAGCGCTTGATGAAAAATGTCCGGAATGTGGTAAACCGCTTTCTATTCGCTTGGGACGTTATAATCGTTTTATTGGTTGTACGAGTTATCCTGAGTGTAAATACACCCGCAGTTTAGATGAGGATAAATCAGTGGCAGTTTTCGCCGAAATCGTTGAAGGGCGCGCGTGTCCGCAGTGTGGCGGTCCTTTGCAATTAAAAACCGGACGTTATGGAAAATTTATTGGGTGCGGTAGTTATCCGAATTGTAAATATATCGAATCACTCAATAAACCAACCGATACAGGTGTAGATTGTCCCGAATGTCATAAAGGACATATGTTGAAACGCAAATCTCGTATGGGAAAAATATTTTTTTCTTGTGAAAGATATCCTGATTGTAAATATGCTGTGTGGAATGAACCTGTCGCAGAGACATGTTCTAAATGTGCCTGGCCAATGTTGACGATTAAGGTAACAAAGAAACGCGGTACGGAATTGGTTTGTCCGCATAAGCCATGTGATTTTAGTAAGCCGATGGTGGAGAACGAGTAAGGCTTTGTCATTGCGAGCGCAGTGAAGCAATGACTATGTGAATAATAATCATTTTTGATTCTTTGAAAGCAGTATGTTATGAGCAAACAACACATAGAACAACTTATCCAAACCGCACTGCATCAATTACGACAAAGTAACAAGTTAACTGTCGATGTGCCGCATGTGCAAATTGATGTAACTAAAGATAAACAACATGGTGATTTTGCTACAAACATTGCTTTAGTGCTAGCAAAACCGATGCAGCGTAAACCTCGCGAAATCGCTGAATTAATTCTTGCAACATTACCTTCTACTGAACAGATCAAAAAAGTTGAAATTGCCGGACCCGGATTTATTAATTTTTTTTTAAAAGACGACGCATTATATGGTGTCATTAGAGACATTTTGGCAGAAGGCGCTTTGTATGGCCGTGCGAATATAGGCAATCAACAGCGCGTTATTGCGGAATTTGTTTCTTCTAATCCAACAGGTCCTTTGCATGTGGGGCATGGTCGACATGCTGCTTTTGGAGCTGTTGTGTCCGATTTATTAGCTGAGATCGGCTATGATGTGTTTCGCGAATATTATGTCAATGATGCTGGCCGGCAAATGGATATTCTGGCAGTGAGCGTATGGCTGCGCTATTTAAGCCTTTGCGGTGAAACCATTATTTTTCCATCTAATGGTTATAAAGGAGATTATGTCATTAACATTGCACGCGAACTACGTGAACAGGAAGGTGCAAATTTTGTTGTTCCCGCAAGAATTATTTTTGAAGCGTTACCACCCGATGCGCCAGAAGGTGACAAGGAAATTTATATTGATGCTGTGATCGCACGGGCTAAAAAATTATTAGGCGAAGCGCATTACGATATTGTGTTTGATTTTGCACTTGATAAGATTCTCGCAGATATTAGCGAAGATTTAGCAGAATTTGGTGTGACTTTTCAAAATTGGTTTTCTGAACGTTCATTCGTGCGTACTGATGCAGTAGACCGCGCTATTCAGCGATTACAAGAAAAAGGGTTAACGTATGAACGTGATGGTGCTTTATGGTTTAGGTCTACAGACTTAGGCGATGAAAAAGATCGCGTTCTTGCGCGTGCAAATGGCGTGCGTACTTATTTCGCGAATGATTTAGCTTATCATGTGAATAAATTTGAACGTGGTTTTGCTTTGGCAATTAATATTTTTGGTTCTGACCATCATGGTTATGTGCCGCGAGTGAAAGCAGGCTTGCAAGCCTTAGATGTTGAGTCGGCTACATGGGTACATTTGCTTGTCCAATTTGTTACTTTATATCGAGGCGGCCAACAAGCTCAGATGTCCACGCGCAGTGGTTCTTTTGTTACGTTGCGCGAATTACGTAAAGAAGTAGGGAATGATGCTGCGCGTTTTTTTTATGTTATGCGAAAATGTGAACAACACATGGATTTTGATTTGGATTTAGCGAAATCACAATCGAATGAAAATCCGGTTTATTATATTCAATATGCTTATGCGCGTATTTGCAGTGTGTTTCGTCAATTAGCAGAAAAAAAACTATCTTACGATCAAATAGCAGGACTTGAACAAGTAACGCTGCTGAATGAAGAACATGAGTTGCAGTTGTTGCGTATTTTAGGAAGATATAAGGAAGTGATTTTACTGGCAGCACAGCAATATGAACCTCATTTATTGACTCATTATTTGCGTGATGTCGCGAATGGTTTTCATGTTTATTATAATGCGCATCAGTTTTTAGTAGAGGATGCGATGCTACGGAATGCCAGGTTATGCTTGATTACAGCGACTCGTCAAATTTTACTAAATGGATTAAAGTTATTAGGTGTATCAGCGCCGGAAAACATGTAATGCCAAAAGATTATGCTAAAAATATTTTTGTTCATAAACACAGCGCCAAGCGAAAGATATGGCGTTCTTCGCTGAAAGTATGGTTTTTTTCAGGATTGTTAATGTGTGGCATTGTATTTGGGGTTTATCTATACAAAAATAAAGAATTCTTTTCTATCGGAAAGATAACAGCTTGGTTTTCTGGTGCGACCTCAACAAAAACGGCACCTTTATCTATCGCAGAAGGAGACCAGAAAAAGTCAGTACGCTTTGCTTTTTATACAGAATTACCTAACACGGATGTTAAAGCAAAAATAACCGAAAAATTATCTTCTCCGGCGAAGCCGTTGGCGGAAGAACGGTCAAGTCAATCGATCAAGTCAGATCATATCCAAGCGAAATCACTGGTTGCTTCATCACACTATATTTTGCAAATAGGTATTTTTAAAAATCAAGCAGGTGCCAGCCAATTACGTCTTTCGTTATTGCTAGCTGGCGTAGAATCAGAGGTCGTTAAGACGGAGATAGGGGACGTTGTTGTTTATAGTGTACAAAAAGGGCCATATGAGAATGAGCGATTCGCTAAATCGGCCCAAAAACGGTTGCAGAAGAAAGGTATTGAGAGCATAGTGCGGAAGCGCTAAGTACAGGCATCGCCTTGCAAATGCTAATTTTGTCCCCATATTGAGAACAATAATCAACCGGAGGTAATCCTTTTGGAACAATATCGAGGTACAACGATTTTATCTGTGCGACGTAATGATGCTGTCGTGATTGGCGGTGATGGGCAAGTGAGTCACGGTCATACCATTATGAAAGCAAATGCACGCAAGGTCCGTCGTTTGTATAACAATAAGGTTATTGCGGGATTTGCTGGTGGTACAGCGGATGCATTTACCCTCTTTGAACGCTTTGAAGCGAAACTTGAAACACATCAAGGCAATCTTGTACGCGCAGCCGTTGAACTTGCAAAAGATTGGCGTACTGACCGCATGTTACGTAAATTAGAAGCTTTGCTTGCTGTTGCCGATGCGAAAAGTTCATTAATGATTACCGGGAACGGGGATGTGATTGAGCCCGAAAATAATCTTATTGCGATTGGTTCAGGGGGTGCTTACGCGAAATCCGCAGCGCAAGCATTATTAGAAAATACAGAATTAGATGCACGCACTATTGTGGAAAAATCATTAGGTATTGCTGCATCAATATGCATTTATACCAATAATCATTTTACGATTGAATCATTATAAAGACAAATCACAACGGTAATCCTATGTCTAAAATCCGATTAAACGAACAAACATCGATACCTCATTTGACACCCAAAGAAATTGTCAATGAATTGGATAAACATATTATTGGCCAGGCTGGCGCAAAACGTGCTGTCGCTATTGCACTCCGTAATCGTTGGCGCCGTATGCAATTAGGTAGTGAATTACGTGAAGAAATTATGCCAAAAAATATTTTAATGATTGGCCCAACAGGAGTAGGTAAAACTGAAATTGCACGTCGATTGGCTAAGTTAGCGGATGCGCCTTTTATCAAAGTAGAAGCAACTAAATTTACTGAAGTAGGTTATGTAGGGCGCGATGTTGAATCCATTATTCGTGATTTAGCGGATATGGCTATCAAGATGATGCGTGAAAAAGAAATGGCAAAAGTGCGAACGCTTGCAGAAGATGCAGCGGAAGAACGTATTTTAGATGCCTTGTTGCCGTCACCGCGCGCAAGCTTTGTCGGCGAACCGCATGAACCTGTCAAGGATGATTCTTCAACACGACAATTATTTCGAAAAAAATTACGTGAAGGCGAGTTAGATGAAAAAGAAATTGAAATTGAAGTGTCTGCGGCACCGATAGGCGTTGAAATTATGGCGCCTCCCGGCATGGAAGAAATGACGAATCAATTGCAAAGCATGTTTCAAAATTTATCTTCTGATCGTAAAAAAACGCGTAAAGTTAAAATTGTTGATGCACGTAAAATTTTACGCGAAGAAGAAGCTGCAAAATTAATTGATGACGATGAATTAAAAGCGCGAGCGTTAGAAAGCGTTGAACAAAATGGCATTGTGTTTTTGGATGAAGTCGATAAAATTGCAAAACGTTCAGAAACTATGGGAGCTGATGTATCACGCGAAGGCGTGCAGCGTGATTTATTGCCTTTGATTGAAGGTTCAACCGTATCAACTAAATATGGTATGGTGCGTACGGATCATATTTTATTTATTGCATCAGGCGCATTTCATTTTGCAAAGCCATCTGACTTAATTCCTGAATTGCAAGGACGTTTACCTATCCGGGTTGAATTAAAAGCCTTAAGTACTGAAGATTTCGTCCGAATTCTGACAGAACCTACAGCGTCATTAACAGAGCAATATATTGCATTATTAGAAACAGAAGGTGTCAGTATTCAATTTATGCCGGAAGGCGTTAAACGTATCGCAGAAGTAGCCTGGTATGTCAATGAGCGTACCGAGAATATCGGTGCACGCCGCCTGCATACTGTAATGGAGCGCTTACTTGAAGAGGTTTCTTATGAAGCATCAGATCGTAGCGGACAAGCAGTCGAGATCAATGCCGAGTATGTGAATAAACATTTAGAGCATTTGATGAAAGACGAGGATTTAAGTCGTTATATTTTATGACAGACCAACAAGAACATTATCCAACAGAAATTATTTTACACAAGAAATCGAGAACGCTTGAAGTAATATTTGAAAACAAAGAGCGTTTTCTTTTGCCTTGTGAATATTTACGCGTGTTTTCACCTTCTGCTGAAGTGCGCGGCCATGGCATAGGCAATGAAAAATTAGTTCTTGGTAAAGAACAGGTGGGCATTTTGGCGATTGAACCGGTCGGTCATTACGCGGTTAAATTTATTTTTAGTGATGGGCATCGCACTGGAATTTATAGTTGGCAGACACTCTATTCCCTAGGTGTGAATTATCAGCAAAATTGGCGAGTGTATTTGGAGAAAGCGGCATGGACAAAGAACGTTTAAGAAAAATCGCAGCAAAAGCCGCTCTGGATTATATCGAGTATGGTGCCGTGCTGGGCGTAGGAACAGGTTCAACTGTGAATTGTTTTATCGAAGAATTAAAATCAGTCAAAGGAAAAATTGAAGCTGCGGTCGCAAGCTCACTTGAAACTGAAAGACGCTTAAAAGCACTTGCCATTCCCATCTGTGATTTAAACAGTGTTAATGAATTACCCGTATATATTGATAGCGCTGATGAAGTCAATGCTGCTAAGCAAATGATTAAAGGCGGCGGCGGTGCACTGACACGGGAAAAAATTGTCGCAGCGGTGGCAAAAAAATTTATTTGCATAGCGGATCAAAGCAAAAAAGTAGATTTGCTCGGGACTTTTCCTGTTGCAATTGAGGTCATCCCTATGGCGCGCAGTTATGTGGCGCGTCAAATTGTTAAATTAGGCGGTGATCCCGTTTATCGTCAAGGATTTGTTACCGATAACGGCAATGTTATTTTGGACGTATTTAATTTAAAAATAGTAGAACCTATCGCTCTCGAAGAAAAAATCAATAACATTGTTGGAGTAATCGCAAGCGGCATTTTTGCCAAAAGATCGGCAGATGTTGTGCTGCTCGCAACTGAAACAGGCATTCAACATGACTGAAAAACGCAAATCTGTAGGTGTTCTTTCAACGGGCGGAACGATCAGCATGCAGAAAACGCCGCGTGGTTATGCACCTATACCTGGCTATTTAGAAAAAGCAATGGCAAACATCCCTGAATTACACAATCAAGATATGCCAGCTTATGTGATTTACGAAGATGAAAGACCGATGGATTCTGCCAACATGACACCCCATGATTGGTATCGAATGGGTCATTTCATTAAAGAACATTATGCAGAACATGATGGTTTTGTGATTTTACATGGCACAGATACAATGGCATACACAGCATCTGCGCTCTCGTTTATGCTAGAAAATTTAGGTAAGCCAGTTATTTTAACAGGTTCGCAGTTGCCATTATTTGCAACGCGTAATGATGCACGTGAAAATTTAATTAATGCATTATTTATTGCAGGGCAATATCTCATTCCTGAGGTATGCATTTATTTTAACAATAAATTGTTTCGTGGAAATCGCAGTAAAAAAGTGGACGCGGCAAATTTTGCTGCATTTTCATCGCCTAATTTTCCGATCTTAGGCAAAGTGGGCACGGATGTTTCCATTCGTTACGAATTATTGCGCACTGCTCCGCGTGAAAATGTAGAGTTACACAAAATGAATCCTGTCATTATTAATACATTGCGTATTTTTCCGGGTGTTTCACCGGAAATGATGCGCCATTTTTTAGAAAGTCCGCTGCAGGCTCTTATATTAGAAACTTACGGAGTAGGAACAGCGCCTGAACATCCAGAGTTTATTGATGTTCTTCAACGTCTTGCTAAAAGAGAGATTATCATTGTCAATTGTAGTCAATGCGCACATGCAAAAGTAAAAATGAATGATTACGCTGTAGGGGAAGCATTGTTAAAAGCCGGGGTTGTTTCTGGTGGAGATATGACAGTCGAGGCCATCATTACTAAATTATTTTATTTATTGAGCCGCAATTTATCGCTTAATGAAGTGAAAAAGCAATTGGCAATTAATTTGCGCGGTGAATTAACCGTTGTGTGAATATTTATAGTCACCGCCACGGTATACATTGTCTTTTTTCTTCTTTTTTACATATCGAGTTATTTTCTATTTCTACGGATACTGTTTCAGAAGATGTGATGACGGAGGACGATGACCAAAAGGAGTAGTTACTGGTTGCACTCATAATAAAATTATTTTTTTCATCCGGTGGTATTTTGATTTCGTTATTGAGTGAAAGAGGCGCACTTTGAATGGATAATTGTGCTGCTTGCGGTGCGATCTTTAAATATTGATACGTTGCGTCTATTCCGGATGCGTAAAGTTCCTTCTGTTTTTCTACACTAATATCGAAATCAGCTAATTTAATGCCTTTTCTATCAATTAAGATTGTTCTATCACGATGTGCCGGATGTTTTAATTTCTCTGTTTGATTGGCGAGTCCCTTATACAATAGGGCATAAATAAAAGCGGTTGGATTGTTATCTGGGATGGCAGAAATAATTTTTTCTTGAGCGGGGTTTATTTCGATGGGGGTTGACAACGCTAATCCTAATGTTTCTGGATTCACATAAGGATGATTTGCAGCCTCACAATATTCAGGAGCATCAAAAATAGTGTCGATGGGTAAATTATCCACGAAACCGCCATCACTATAAGCAAATCCTTTATTATTGTCTCGGACTTGAATGAATGTACCTTCTGCTTTTTCTTCCAAGCGAACACGGGGGAAATAAGGTGTAGCAGAAGCGGAAGCTAAAATAATGGGTGCAATGGGAGTATCTGGAGTCGTGTCCCACGAAAAATAAACTGCTTTTGATTCTTCGATGTTGTTACAATAATATGTTTTTGTTGCAGTGACATATAAATCTAGATATCCGCGCTCTCTTAGTTTTGCAAATGTAACATCTTCAGAAAGATCTCTCATTTTTAAAATGTCTTTAATGACTTCAAGGAGCTTATTGCCATAGTATATGCCGTATTTGGCAGTAAAATTGGTAAGGCGCGTGGTGGGAAGATAGGGGCCATCTTGTAAACTAGGAAAATGTATTTTTGTTAAATAGTCTTTCATTTCTCTGTCGTTAAAATGTAAGCATACCATCAATCCAACAATGGCGCCGACAGAGGTGCCAACTACACGTTCCACCTTACTTAGGATTCCATTAAGACGTAATATCTTGAGCGCGCCAGGATAAGCAAGTGCTCCCGCAATACCACCGCCGCCTAATACAAGATTTCTGATAGTAGCCATAAATAATCCTTTATTTTCTACTTCAAATGAATATTACGCTATCAAACCTTAAGAGATGCTTAAGCATTACACATGACACATGCGTTGAAACAGGTTTCTAAGATAGATGACTTTTTCTCAAGATCCTTTACAATGGCGTCATTGTTCACATGTTTAATAAGCGGTTTATTATGCTATACAAAGTAACCAAACAATATGCGCGCGGCACGGATGTTCCAGTGGCTGAGTTTAATGACATAAATGATGCAAAAATATTTGTCTTTGCCAGATTAGCAGAAGATGCAAAATTAAAAGTAAAAGTGACATACCGATTGTTTGAAGGTATAGAAATGCTTGAAGAATTCAGTGAGAGTCCAGCAAGCGCGAGCGGTGGTGTATCTCAAACCTCCGGATCAAGCGCAGGTCAAAAAAGCAGTTTTCAACCGACTCCCTTCAACGCTGCGCCTCGACCGCCAGGTATGCCGCATAACTGGATAAAAGATGATGAAGAGAAAAGTAAAAAATAATCCTTCTTTAAAATGGCTGCGTGAACATTACAAAAAACCCAACAACTAAAAAAGTTGTTGGGTAAGCAAGAACAAGAACGTTTCAGTTTTTATTTAGAGATATTTTAAGATTCAATATTGTTTTTTTTATGATCTTTTATCTTTGTTGTTTTTTTGTTGCCACTCGCCATGTCCATGTTGGGCACCTGGTTGCTGCTTGGGTGAGGAGGGTTGTTGTGGATTGGTTTTTTGAGGCCCTTGATTACCATAAGGATTACCTGGATTACCTGTTTGTGATGAGCGCTGGTTACCGCCTTGTGGATTGCCTTTTGAATACTCTTTCATGGAAATGCCTCCTATTAATTTTCAGGGTTTCCACTTTCTATTCTACTCCAAATCAAGGGTATTTTTTGCGCAAAAATCAGCATTGATTCAAATTGTGTATAATTATTGAGCAATATGCTATGTCTTTTCTCAGTACACGACAAAATTTTTATTTTGACTCCGTTCGCTCTGAGGAGGCCGCA
>CAZAEO010000058.1:0-13895 GCA_964484285.1 uncultured Coxiellaceae bacterium
GCGATGACAAAACCGAGTTTCCATGTTTTTCTGCGAAAAACTGCGTAACATGAGTTACTCATTGAAATATATCTCTGTAATGCACTATTACGGCGTAAAACTACATGTTCTGGGATGTTATCGAAAAGGAACACTTCCAAACAAGTATTCAAGCATCGCTTATCTGGAAATTTCATCCGAAAATGCTGGTAACTTTGACCAATCAGGATAAGTCAACTCCCACACTCTCTGAAAACATTTCTTTGAGTTTTTCAAGATACACTTAATGTGCCCCTTGCTTTTTCAAGACCTGATCACCAGCTACTACTTTGAGGGACGACGAGGAGGCACAACACTCGTAGCCGATTGTGACTGCCGCAAAGATTGTTGACTTTGATTAAATAGATTGGGCGCTGTCAGTCTTGATTCCTGATTTTTATTGCCGCCTAATACTGTCTTTTGCACTACCCCCAAACAAGAAACAGGGCCTAGCTGTAAGTTAAACAGTTGGCTAGCAGCCGTTAATTTCCTATGACTTTCTTCTTCCTTCTTTTCATACGCGTCTTGAGCAAGAGACGCTAAATCTTTTGTTAAACCGCTTAAATCCTTACGGATTTCTTTCCATTGATCCTGTTGCTCTAATTTCTTAACTGATTCATTATCCGGTTGAGGCTTATAGGGACATAAGTTCACTTGTATCTCTTTCAATTTATCAAGCATCGCACAAACAGCAAGAGAATCCGGATCTTTGTTAGCCTTTAGCTTCGTAACAAAATCAGTAAAATTTGAATTTGTAAAAAATGTATTGTATTGATCAATATTTTCTTTTGTGTCATCAATAATATTAAAATTAAGATGTGTAATTTTTTCATTACGCGAAGATGCTGCTAACAGATATTGGTAGATTAATGCCGCCAATACTCGCCCTTTTTCATTTCTACCAGCAGCCAACACTTTACCACCCTCAAGACTTGTTGCTCCATCTTTAGGATTAAGAAATCGCGTAGCCATTGCAGAATCATAACCACCAACAAATTGCGCGTGATCACCTAAAATCCCATTTGTTTTCATAAAGTCATAAAACATCCGACACATATAATCCCGACGGGTAGTCACATTAAGCGTGTTGGGAGAATTCATAATCGCTTTGATCTTATCTGTTTCTGCGATTAACTCGCCTGACAAAAGAGGAAGATCTTTCTCAAGCAACGAACTGATTGGCATAGCAATTAATAAGTACATGTTCTTTTGGATTTTCTCCACACACTCTTTAAGCGCTTTGGGTTGATCTGGTTTTTTATATATTTCACGCATAGTTTCATAAAAAATTTCATTGGCCGCTGCTTGTGGGATGGTAATGGAGTGTTTCTGCTCTGGGGAAAAATCTGCTTTAAACACGTCAACACATTGTCCGTTTTTTATTATATTATCTTTATCTTGTGGAGATAAAAGAGATTCCCCTTTATTATAAATAGCTTCAATCAACTCAGAGAACATTGCCTGATAATTTTTATCTTTTTTCAAGGCATCTACTACCATAGTTTCCACTGTACTGCGAAGCTGACTAAGAACCTTATCAATATCAACGATGTTAATAACGCTGCCTTCCGTTTTTTCTTCTATTAATGTTTGAAAGCACGCTAATTGAGATTGTTTTTTCAATCGAGCTTCATCATCTAACGTAATATTTTTAACATCTATTTTTAAAACATTTAACGGTTGTTGTGTTTGCATCCTATTTCCCCTGTTTGTAGATAACGGTTGTTTATTTTTTAAGGTTTACATTGCTATCACTCAGTATATCATCATATCATAAAATAAAAATGAGGCCATTATGAATCCATCTTTTGGAGTCTGCTTAGAGTGAAAAAAATCTTATTCTTTACACTGTTATTTGCTATATCCACTGTATTCGCGCTTGAACACACCATCAATTTAACGATTGCTTACAAAACTGTGTATTTTGCCGGTAAACCAAGAAAAGCAATCGCTGTCAATAATCAAATTCCTGCTCCCACTTTGCATTTTAAAAAAGGCGATCATGTCACGCTCCATGTGTATAATCATCTTGATCAACCTACCGCACTCCACTGGCACGGTATGCTTGTGCCGTGGCAAATGGATGGCGTGGAAGGAGTCAGCCAAAAAGGCATTTCACCAGGCGGTGTTTTTCATTATCAATTCACTCTACAACAAGCTGGTACCTATTGGTATCACGCACACGCAGGCCTGCAAGAACAGCAAGGTTTATATGGCGCCTTTCTCATTGATCCACCTAAGCTACCTCATTATCACTACAGCAAAGATTATGTGATTGTATTATCTGATTGGAGTAATACGGATCCCAATCAAATTCTGGCTAATCTTAAAAAAGAAGGTGACTATTATTCACCTCGATTTCCCTTGCAACCGTCATTAACCAAGTTTATCCACGATTATCAAACAGCATCTGCTGAAGAACGCAAAAATATCATTGCCGATTATAAAATGATGCAGCAAATGCGTATGAGTATCTACGATATCAGTGATGTTGCCTATGATGCATTTTTATTAAATGGGCAACCGAATTCTCATCCTTGGACTGCTCCTGTTAAAATAGGAGATGTTGTACGTTTACGTTTTATTGGAGCAGGCGGAGATACAATATTTAATGTCAAAATACCTGGCACATCCATGCGAATGGTACACGTTCAAGGTAATGATGTTACCCCTTATGAAATTAAATATTTCACTCTAGCACCAGGTGAAACATATGATGTATTAGTGAAAATTCAAAAAAATGATCCCTATATTATCTATGCAGAATCGATTGACACAGTAGGTGCTGCTTATGGCGCTTTAGTCACCACACCCAATCAGTTAGTAAACTATCGACAGATCACACCGTTTCCTGAACCCAAACCCGTCATGAGAAACATGATGACTTTAGTGATGAGCAATGAACATCATCATGCCTCTTCCATGAATATGGATATGCCAACTGAAACCACCATTAATGGTGATACGATATCGCCACCCAGCTCTTATCAAAAAACGATTGGAACGAAATATCAAAATCTCGTGGCTGCTGTTAAAACCAATGATCCGAATAAATCTGTCGATGGTGTAATTAAAATGGAATTATTAGGTTATATGGATCGATTTATTTGGTTTATCAATGGCATTCCAGAATATAAAGCGCGCCCTATTATTCTTGAACCCAAGAAACGCTATCGATTTATTTTTACTAATACATCTATGATGCATCATCCAATGCATATTCATGGACATTGGTTTATTTTGCGTAATGGGCATGGCAGCTATGATCCTTTGCTACATACACTCGACATTGCACCAGGCGCTACCGTCACTGCTGATGTTGATACAGATGCAAGCGGACAATGGTTTTTCCATTGCCATTTGCTCTATCACATGATGACGGGTATGTCGCGAACATTTCAATATTCAACATTAATTGACATCACTCAAGATAAAGCCAATCCGCAAGACATCGTTAAACAAACTGCTTATGATAATCGACCTATCGTGAGAGTCGATGAAGTAAGACCCATTGATATGGCGTTAGTTCATCATCCTATGGCGCATCCTCCTGGTCTCTGGCTTGCTAGCTTTTTCGATGTGGGTATCGATCCATTTCAACATGTTCAACAAATTACTTATAAAGGTTTATATGGTCCAGACTATAATAAACTTGAATTATTCACAAACGATGCAGAAATCAAGAAAGGCACTGTAGAAAACGCTGATATTGATATTTTTTATTGGCATCTCATCAGTCAATTTTGGGCAATGAAAGGTGGTGTGAATTATTTTTATCGTCCAGCAAACGCACCTTATTGGCAGCCAGGCATAGGTATTGAAGGTTTAATGCCTTATTTTATTGATACTGATATAAGAGGCTATTTTTATAGCGGCAGTGCTAAGTTAGATGCTGAACTTTCTCGTGATACACAGATTACAAACAATTGTTTCATAGGGGCAGGAATACGCAGCATTCTAGCAAGCAAAACAGTAACCCCCGCTGCAATCGGCAGCGGATTAAATCAAATGCGCTACATAATTAAACCCTATTATCGACTCATGCCTGGCATAAACATTTATACGGAATTTGAGCACACACAAGATTATGGCGCATTCAAACGATTGCAGCGTCTCACAGGCGAATCCGTGAGTGAAAATATTTTAACGTTTGGATTGGCTATTTTAATATAATAGGATCAAGTCTTATCCCATGTCTGTTTATTTTGCTGAAAGAGATAAATTTTTAAAAAGCAATGGCATAAGCGTATCTTCGTAAAAACTTTTTAATTGTGGATCTTTTATGTTTTTAGGAAGAACTTGAAAACCACTCGTATGTAAATTGTTATCTTCACAACTAAGCAGCTTCGAATAGTATTCAATAGTCGCATCGTTGTAAAGAATCAAATGGTATCTTACCGAAAGATCGTCTTCATTTTTGTATTTATCTTTTAACGTATTTTTTTCAAAAATACTTTCATAAGAAAATGTGACACGGCCTTTTTGTTTATCCTCAACACGTTTAAATAAATGACTTTCAATTATGGCTGTATATAATTGCAAAGCTTGATGATTAAAACCAGCGAGAAGTTCGTCACTCTTTTCTTGTTTTCTAAATAATGCATTCCGTAGCATGTACTTGCTCCTAAAAACTTATCTATTGTTATCGCGTCAATAAATAGATATTAACAATTTATCCTGTAAAGTTTCTCTTAGTACTTTCATCTCATACCTATTTATTATACAAATCTTACTAATAAGAGTTAAAAGTTTACATATTTAGAGACGAGGCTGCAAAAAATTTGCTACAATGCTAATGCGATGGAACTGATTTCAACTTAAACAAAGGTAGATAAAGTGAAAAAAAGCTTATTTCAAAATAAATTGTTTGTTAAAAAATACTCTCTAAGAGGTTATGGGGTCTTTGCAGGAAAAATGATAAGAAAAGGTGAAAAAATCGAGGAATGCTATATTATCATTACTCGAGGGAAAGACAAAGCGTTAGAAGATTATTATTTTGATGTAAATGGCAAAAACGCCATATTGACTGGTTACGGCATTATTTATAATCATTCAGATGAGCCCAATGCTGATTATACGCTTAACCTTAAAAAACGTATAGCAACTATTAAAGCAGAGCAAACTATTCGTAAGGGAGAAGAAATATTTATTTCTTACGGAAAAAATTGGTTTAGTAGTCGTAAATTAAAGCCAAAATAAACAAAGTCGCTCCCCAGAAAAAATAAAACCTGATGAAACACCGTTCCGTCAGATTTGCTAAAGTGTAATCAACTTAGCCAACAGATATTCATCATGTAATTCATCGTTAATTTTTATAGAGTGTATCTTTATACCTTCAATGTTAAAACCAAATCGTTCACATAGACTAACACTTTGTGTATTCTGTTTAATGACAGTTGCTTCTAACCTAATAATGTTTGTTTCCTTTGCATAGGTTATCAGTTTTTCTAATAATCCACTTCCTATACCAGCGCCATGATATTTTTTTAATATGCCAATGTTGCATTTCATAAGATGCGCTAAACGCTTTAGATGAGGGACTTCTCCACATATAAAGCCAATGATTTCTTTATGTTCATTTTCAGCAATGAAAACGATAGATTTTCCATCTTGATCAATCCGCGACAAATAGGATTTGATTGTATTCACATCATTCTTACGCTCGCCAGAATCATAGAGCAAATAGCAACTCTCCGTATCTAACTTTTTGATAAAATCAGATAGCGATTCTGCATCAGACATGTTTGCTTGATGTATTTTTATCACTTAAAGAACAGCCTCTAATCTTGTAAAACATTGCTTTGCGTGAGCACGATTAAAACCATACATGGCTTTAATTGCCATCAATTGAATCGAAGAAGAAGATCGCGCATAGATACGATCAATGATATGAAATGCTTGCTGAATATGAATGTTCGACGCAATCGATAAACAAGTAAGCAACGCTCTATCCATTAATCCCGCTGATAAATTATGTTTTCTTGGCGAGGGATACCATACAGCATTTTCTTCTGGATGATCTATATCTGAAATATTATTAAAAATATGAATAGATGCTGAAAGATCATGCGTAATATTATTTACATTATGTATACAGCCTGGCGTCAAATAACCAACCTCCCCCATTGCCGCTATAATAGCGCGCTCTTTTTTGAGTCGCTTCGGATGATCTAGCATTTGGTATGTATGAATATTTAAATAATTATGAAAAATCCCTGTTACGCTCCATGTTTTATGCTGATGCGGATTATTCTCATAAAATGCAGGCCAGAAAATAATACGAACAGAATATCTCAGTTTATCGTGATAAAAAATGGGCGGAGCATTCCAAGATTTCTCTTTATCATTCCATTCATCCATCGTATCCAGTATTTTCTCTATACAATGCAAACGAAATCCGTCTTTGGCTAGCGCTGTTTTTAAAAGATCACGCAGTGATTTAAGTTGATAAATCAATTCTTGATGATTATTCAAGATAGTGTCAATAGAATTATAAAATGATTTCAGCATATTTATACCTTAACTAAATTGCGTTAATTGAGTGATTGGATTTGATTTTAATTGAATGATGATCGGTTTTATTATTTTTAATAAACCCTGATCATGTGTCGCCAAAATCACAATAGCACTCTTAGATAACTCTTGAATTATTTCATACAAAAATTGATTTGATTCGCTATCCAATGCGTTCGTCGGTTCATCTAAAATAATTAATTGACTATCCCCTATGCCAAGCGTAGTAAGAAATAATTTTTTCTGTGTACCCAATGACATTTCATTAAACCGAGAATGCAAATGTGTAGACAATCTAAATCTATTTATCAACTCATAAATTTTTTCCTGGCTTTTATTTGCTCTTTTAATAGAAACAATAAAACTTAAAAATTCTGCGCCTGTCGCAGTTGGAAAAAATAAAGGAGCACTTGGTATATAAGTTAACTTTTGCTTATGTTTTTTCGATAAACTATTACCCACCCCATCCAAACAAATTGTGCCAGAATCAGGTCGCAACACACCTGCCAACATTTCCATTAAAACGGTCTTACCAATCCCATTTTTCCCTATCATAGCGTAGCAACCTTGCCTAAAACAAAAAGATACATCATGATATAAAGTTTTATCTCCTACTGATTTTGTTATTTTTCTTAATTCGAGCATTGGGTGCATAATATTATTCCGGTAGTAAATTAAATAGCATGTAGTTTATGTAAAAAAATAAGAACATTAAGCAAAATGATGAAAAAAAACCGTATCGATTTAATTTTATTTGAGGAAAATAAGTTATTGCTAAAAATACAATTGACATCAAAAGCGCTGTAATTAATGTTAAAATCTCACAATTAGGCTCAATAAATAGAGCCGCAATCACTATAATCATATTTAAAAGTAATGCAAAAAAAGCTACTCCAAAAAAATCTACTGTAAATAAAGCCATTCTTGTCATTGGAAGCGATGCAAAAAAATAAGAAAATTGATCTCTTTGGCTATGTATTCTTTTAAACAAATTACTCACAGTCAATGAGTTCAATAGCATAATAGATGATAAAATCAGCAGCAAGTGATTCACTTTACCAGCCATCAAAAAAACAGAAAGTAACAAGATCAACACAAGCATACAAAACATCATGCTTAATTGGGGAAGAATTTCTATCATATTTTTTATTTGTATTCTATAAAATGATAATGGCTGATAATAATCAGCACTTTTTACAAGACCCTTATTAAATAAAGAAAATTTCTTCCCGTTTTCTACATCACTTGATTCTTGATAACAGAAATACATGAGAGAAACAGTAAATAATATAATAAGAAATATAGCCATTATTTGCGACGTAGACTCAAGTAGTATACTAAAAAAAATCGCGACATTAATTAACAACGCGGGTACTAATAACGTATATTTTCTTTTTATCCACATAACCTGCAAGAATAATATTACTATGATAGTTAAAACACATTTTTCTATGATCAAGAAAATTTCTGCGTGTACATAATTTGCATTATAAATTGCCGCCACACCTGCAAACAATATTGGAACCCATAGAATCATATCAAGAATAAACAACATCATGACATCAACGATAAATTTTTGTATGTTTGAAATTTGCAATGATAAAAGATATTTTTTCCATGGTTGTTTAAAAAGAACTAATTGATGTAGCGCAACCCATAACAATGCAAACGATTGATACGTTGCAAGCGACACAACGATATACATCCTATTCGTTACAGGATAAGAAACCAAATTTTTGACTGGCCAAGCAAAAAAATGAAAAATATCTGTTAACGAAGATGACATCATTGCCATCAGAAATAATACGAACAGTTTATAGCGGATTAAAATATCTTTCATCACTCGTCCATACCATCGTATGTTAAAACGCAGCAAAGCGATTACCGCATGATTCTGATTAAAATTAATGGATGTCTTATTCATCATAAAATACAACTTTCATACCAGTAACGATACAATAAACGTTTCTCATCTTGCGCAAACAGAGTTCTTCCATGAAGCGCCTTGCAATTATCCAACAACAAGGCTTGTCCGGATTTTAATTTAAAGCGTAATTGATTATCGCGATTGTGCACATACCGAGTGATATAATCAAATAATTCGAATACTTGGTGAGTACACCACATTTTTTGCAAAACAGGAGAATAGCTAATGCCAATCTCGTTATTATCCAGTATCAACAAAATAGGTTTCTTTTCAATACCATAAACATTTTTTACCGTTACAGCATCTTGCTGCAATAATAGATCGATATCATCTCCAAAATGCTTTATCAATGCTGTATACAATGGTTTAAATGGAACCACAATGCTTTCTCCCCCACTTTGAGCTTGCAGGGAACAGTAAAGCGCAACATATCGAGGATATGCGGCAGTATGTCCTTCATCTGTATGTATGGGTTGAGCCAAGTGAGAATTAATATAAAATTTTGCATTATCTTCCGCTTGCACTTTAGCATAAGCTTGTTTGCCAAGATTTTTATCCTTAAATGGCTTTCCAAAAATAGCTTGGAGTATCGCTGTCACTTTTGCCTGATTTATGGAATCTTCATTCATAATTTGAATAATAGAAAACCCATCAGATAGTATGGATGATTTAACATAGGAACAACTCACATCATCTAAAGGATCAAAATGAAGAGGTTTATAATCACCAGCCAAACTAGTATTATATGCTTTTTCATTCACTAATTTACTAATAGATGAAAAATAATTTCTATCTACTTCTCTCATAATGGGGCCTTATTAATTGGAATATTCAGCAATGACCTTATTCAGCAAAGGAATAGAATCATTTAAAATAGATTGACCTCGCGGAAAAAACAATTCCACATGATCCAACAGGCTTTTTTTAAATGCCTCACAAACGTTGATGATACGTGAAGTATCACCATGATAAATTCCCTGATAATTTAATCCGGTTGATTGCCAACGAAAACATAATACCTCTACACCGACAATATAACTATGAAAAGCTAAATAAGCTGGAAATTTTGTACCGCCTAAAACATATTTCAACCCCGTTTCAATCATGGCCTCTTTATTATCTTTCCGCATGTGCTCATAACAACGATCATCCATAAAAAGAACCATATGTGTCATTTGATGAATAACAAGTTCAATAAAATCCTGCTCATTAAAATGGTCTTTAAAATCCATTGAAGAAAAACCAATTGTGTCATTCGTCGTGCCATTAGTATATGAAGTTAATTGATTTACTAAGATCAATTTAATTAAAAAACGGGCCAAGCCAAATATTACTGGATTTTTCGCTTCCAAATTACTGAATGCATTTTTAAAAAATCCATTTAATGTTCTTTTTTGTAGCAAAAAAGAATTGGAGGAAAAATGCTTTTCTTTTTCTACACAAAATTCGGGAGCTATTTTCTTTAAACCATGGAAATCAGTTAACTGAATATCGTCAGAAAAATGAAAATTTGAAAATATCGATTCTTTTTTTAGGAAACGATAATAGCATTCTTGCAATTTTTTATCAGACAAATCACCTGTTATGCCTGATAAGCCTAAAACTTTTTGAATCGAACGAGTAACTTCTTCAATGCCATTTATATAATACATGCTATTTCCTAATGGTATGATATTTTTTTACTATCTCGCGTACGAGGTAAACTTCATCTAATAATTCAGAAAAATTATTTAACTTTGCATCCCGCTCAATCACAACGCCATTTATAGATGTTTTTTGACAAACATATTCAAAAAGTTCCAACACTTCTTTTTTGACCCTTGAAGCATGCGTATCTACTAACATAGTATGCATATAATCGCACCCTGCTAAATGCACTTCTATGACACGCTCTAACGGCAACTGATTTAAAAAATCATAAGGATTATAGTGATGATTCATTGAATTAACATATAAATTATTGATATCGAGCAATAATCCACAATCAGATCTTTCAATAATTTCTTTAATAAAATAGGCTTCATTTAATTGAGTATTTGGCATGGAATAATAATAAGCAATATTTTCTAACAAAAACGGTTTTTTAGTTAATGCCATTATTTGCTTATTCTTACGCACAATACGTTCTATACTTTCATCGTTAAATTCAACCGGCATTAATGCTCTTATTTCTAATCCATCTACGTTTGTTATAGCAATATGTTCACTAAACCATGCGCAATCAACGCGATTCAGTGTGCGAGAAAGATCATCAATATAACGCTGGCTAATAGACTGATTCGCTGTTCCTACCGATAAGGTTAATCCATGCAAAACAATTGGAACCGATGTCAAAATATGATCTAGCAAGCTATTTTGTTTTTCTAAAAAAAATCGCTCTGTATTTATTTCAACGAAATCTACATCTTCAATATGTTGAACAATGTTAGCGGCTATTTCATTTCTATAATTTATGCCAACACCCAAACATAAATCTGGCTTTAAAAACATATTAATCCTTATTTTTACTCACAATAGAAATCACATCATTTGAAATCAAGTTATTGATAAAATGGATGCATATCTCACGATTTATATTCATTTTATTTGATGCCTCTTCTATCCAAGATAACAAACAGGAAGATTTAATCATTTTGGTTAACCATAATTCTCCATCAAATTTCAATTTTATCGTTCTTACTAAACCACTTATTCGGCTTTTTAAAAAAATAACATTTTCATTTAAATGGCTGGTGATTTTTTCCGATTTGTTAATGGAAGTAACTTGTTGAAATGTTGCAAGATAGTCTAATGCTGAATAATCAAATGATTCTTTAAGTAAACTTGGATTAAGCTCAGCTCGATATAAATCAAAATCTGCTTGAATAGAGTGCACGTTATATTTTTTAATATTTTCATTTATTAAAAATTTATATGTCGCTGTGCGATTTCTTGTTAATTCGTATTTTATAATCTGACTTATCAAATTATTATTTTTGTATTGTTCTAATAAGTAATTTAAAAATTGAATAGATTCTGCAAGAGGTGTTTCAGGAATTGTGTGAACTATTTTAAGAGTATCTAAATAATTTTCCCAATGATTTTTCAAATTCTCTTCTTGAATGAGTTTTGGCACGTATTGTATGGTCAGCAAAACTTCACGCCAACGCTTTTCCTCCATTAGAACAGAAGCTGATAATATTTTTTGACCTTGTTGATGGAAAAATTGGTTTAATAAACCTTCATCAAATAAAGACAAATTAAAATAGTCATGAATTTTATCAAAATGAGTGATGATCTTTTTAACAACTCTGGAGTGAGTTGCTAAACAGGCAAATACATAGTGTAAATTATCATAAGAAGTTAACATCATATTCATTATAGTTGGCCAAAAACAGCGCCTTTGGCCAACTCTCCTTATTTATAATTAAGCACAACCAAGACTATTGCAGAGCATGTCCTCGCTTGAACCGTTTTCTTCTATAATGTCCATCAACATCATTTCTTCCTGGTTTTCTAGCGTATTACTTTTTGTTTCCATATTGTTCTCCTAATTTAAAAATAATTTTTATTTCTACGCATTGCTATTTTTAGGGGATAAATGAATCCGACTCTTTCCCCGAAAAATGCAATTATTTTTGCTGTATCACGCATTCTTTTTGTTTAAACCTATTTTTATTTTTTAATGCAGATAAATTTGCAATCATTTTTATTTTTATAACGCTTGTTTTGGAAAAACCGATGACTGACCCAGATCAAAAATACTTAAAATCTTTATTCAGATTTGAATGTGTTTAATAGCTTTATAGGGACTCGCCCATCTAAGGCTCTAGATGCGGCTTACGGGGGGAAAAGCAAAATTAATGTATTATCCTATACTAAAAAATAGTAATAATCAACTTTACTCTGTACACGACAAAAATAAATTTTGTCATCCTGAGTGAAACGAAGGGGTGCGGCTTCGACACGATGTAGAAAAAGCATGAAATAAATGAGAGACTTGCTTCACTTTTAAATTTTAAATGGAATTGCAAGGGGCAAGAAATGTCGGTGAAGATTGTGTCGAATGATGATCAAAAATTAACACTACAAGTAACAGTGGATATTTCCGGATCGATGTTGGAAGCAGAAGAGAAGATTATGGCGGCGTGCAATGCGCTTGGATCGCTCAGTACAGAGAAAGTATTAGCTAATTTTGATACAGATGGGACCCCCATAAAAATGGGCCAAAAAAAAATACACGGCAAAAATAAAAGAAAATAAGGAGTATCAAACTCCGTACGGCGCAGTGTATGTTAAGCGCTATGTATACCAACCATCTTGTGGTGGAAAAATTCATGTGCCGCTTGAAATGAATGCACGAATCATTCACAGCGCAACACCAAAATTTGCAAAAATGTTATCGCATAAATATGCTTCGATGAGCGCAAAAGATGCGTTAGATGATTTATCGCTGAATCATGGAAGAGAAATATCAAAAAGATATTTGCAAGGTGTGACAAGAGCAGTTTTTGAAATTGTGGATAATAAAGAAAGCGTTTGGGAATATGTGCTGCCTGAATTCGAATCATCTATTGCAACCATCTCATTCAGTATGGACGGTGCGATGTTACCGACCTGTGAAGATGGTTGGCGTGAAAGCATGGTTGGCACCGCATCTTTATTCGATGACCAAGGTAAAAGGCGGCACACGATTTATGTTGGCGAACCGCCAGAATATGGGAAATCAAATTTCATGAATCGTTTTGAAAAAGAAATTGAAAAAATTAAAATTCATCATCCCAGTGCACTATATATTGGCATTGCTGACGGTGCCAAAAACAATTGGCCGTTTTTAGAAAAACACACGAATAAACAGCTATTAGATTTTTATCATGTCACTGAATATCTTACTAAATGCTCTTATGCTGCATTTCCACAAAAAACAGGGAAACAAGAAAGAATACGATGGTTAAATGAGCGGTGTCATCAATTAAAACACGATAAAAATGCGCCATTAAATATTTTTAGTGAGTTAAAAAAATTCAAAAGAAAAAGAAAATTATCTACAGAAGTGCGAGAAAATGTATTGGCAGCCATCACATATTTTAAAAACAATCTTCATCGTATGAATTACGCAAAACATACAGAAAATAATTTACCGATCGGATCAGGTGTGACAGAAGCAGCATGTAAAACACTTATCAAGCAACGTTTTTGTAAATCAGGCATGCGATGGAAAAATGATGGAATAAAAAACGTATTACGGTTGCGGGAGCTCACTCAAACAAATGGCCGATGGCAGCAGCTTTGGGGCAAAATCAATCAATATGGTGTTCCTTGTATTCACTAAAAGTACATCGTGCCGGAGCCGCACCCAAACGAAGGATCTCTATCTGCTTGATAAAACAGATCCTTCGCTTACGCTCCACTACTGTCCGGTGAAGTGGTGTAAATATTGAACGTCCTTGAGAAAGCG
>CAZAEO010000059.1:0-13721 GCA_964484285.1 uncultured Coxiellaceae bacterium
AATGTCTTGCGGCATCAAGTAGAAAATCAAGTACATCTCTATCAAGCCAACTTATTTGATGGTTTACCACAAAAAAAATATGACCTCATCGTCAGCAATCCGCCTTATGTGAATACAGAGGAAATGGCAAATTTACCGCAAGAATACCATCACGAACCTAAAGTAGGCTTAGCAGCAGGTACAGAGGGTCTTGATAGTGTGATACACATTTTACAGCAAGCATCTCATTATCTGAATCCACGCGGTACTTTAATTGTTGAGGTAGGCAACAGTGAACATGCTCTTAATGAAAAATATCCCCATATTCCCTTTACTTGGCTGGAATTTCAACGTGGCGGGGGCGGTGTTTTTTTATTAACCGCTGAACAATTACTAAAATGTGCTTTTTAATGCATGTCAGGCAATAACATCGGAAAATCATTTATTGTAACAACTTATGGCGAAAGCCATGGCCCTGCCTATGGCTGCATTATTGATGGCTGCCCTCCTGGACTTGCGCTATCCGTTGCAGATATTCAACATGAATTAGCACGTCGTCGCCCAGGCAGCTCACATTACACCTCCCAACGTCGTGAACCAGATGAAGTAAAAATTCTCTCAGGTGTATTTGCCGGCAAAACAACAGGCACACCCATAGGACTCTTAGTAGAAAATACCGATCAACGCGCCCATGATTACGCGAAATTAAAAGATACTTTTCGCCCTGGTCATGCCGATTTTACTTATCAAAAAAAATATGGTTTACGTGATCATTTAGGCGGCGGACGTGCTTCCGCTCGCGAAACCGTGATGCGCGTTGCGGCAGGTGCAATTGCCAAAAAATATTTACGTGAACGATATGGTATCGTGATCCAAGGTTATCTTGCGGAGTTAGGATCAATCACTATGAATGTGATTGATTTAGCTGAAATTGAAAAAAATCCTTTCTTTTGTCCTGATCCGCATAAAATTTCCGAATTAGAAAAGACTATTTCTGCACTACGTAAGCAAGGTGACTCTATGGGTGCACGCGTAAATGTTTTTGCGAAAAATGTTCCTATAGGTCTCGGCGAACCTATTTTTGATCGTCTTGACGCAGATTTAGCCCATGCTTTAATGAGTATTCCCGCTGTCAAAGGAGTTGAAATTGGCGCAGGATTTTCCTGTATCACACAAAAAGGCTCCGAACATCGGGATGAAATAACACCACAGGGTTTTTTATCCAATCACGCAGGCGGAATATTAGGCGGAATTTCAACTGGACAAGACATTACTGCAAGTATTGCTTTAAAACCTGCCGCGAGCATTACGACTGCAGCGCGCACGGTAGATCTTCATAATGAACCTGTAGAATTATCTGTAACAGGACGACATGATCCTTGTGTCGGAATACGCGCTGTTCCTGTTGCAGAAGCCATGTTAGCTATTGTACTCATGGATCATGTATTAAGAGATCGCGGACAAAACTTTGATTTGCAACGCATGAATCTCTTGCGGGATTAAATCATTTAATATGCCATATATTTCTCGATGCACCACAATACGCGATTTATTAGCAAAACATTCAGCGGCAATGAGCACTGTATAGTGGCCTGCTCCTGTTAAACTGCCAGGATGCCCGCGATGCTTCTCGCTATCATCAATGACTTCTAATGACTCAGGCGAAAAATGTTCCTGTAATCGTTGTTTAATGATCGCTATACGTTGTGTAGAATTCATATTAAGCTGAACCCGCATATGTAAATTGCTCGATTTGGATTTTATCATGGCGATAATGTTGATTTTGCAAAACCTGACAAATGAGATTTTGAAATCCAGGATGCCCACAAATATAAATATCTGGTTCAGCAAACATATTAACAAACAGCATAATATCTTTTTCTGTCAAAAATCCTTTTAAATCAGACTGCCAATACAAAAGCTTAATAAAAGGATCTTCTCTAGCAAATTCGTCAAATTCACGCCTAAAAACCAAATCTTCTCGATTATTTGCACAATAAACAATAACTATTTTCTTATTTAGATGATTTTCCACCAATGCTTTTGCATAAGCAACAAAAGGTGTAACACCAATGCCTCCGGCAAAACAAAGACCTATTGTACTATTTTTCATGTCCAATAAAAAATGGCCTTGCGGAGAAGAAAGATTGATTGAAAATATTTTGGGTGCTTGCTCAAACAACCAGGATGTAAATAATCCTTTAGGTTCTTTTTTTATTGTAACTCGCAAAGCTTTTTTATCTTCTTCCCATCCAGAAATAGTATAAGGCCTTTCAATCCAATGATCAAAAACCTTGACTTGAATAATAATATATTGCCCTGGTAAAAAATTTTTAAATTGATTTAAAAATTCTATCGAGGTTGGTTTTATTAGATAACTATAAACATGATCATTATGACAAATTGACTGCTCCATCAGGGCGGGCATCCCCCCGCCCTGACCTAACATTTCTAAAATTTTATATCGACACCCTCTGCAAACAGTAGAAGCTCCTGTTTCTTTAGATAAATCATCAATACTATTCATACCGTTCTCAATCAATTTACTCAAGCGATCTCGCGTAACAGACATACACTCACATACTATTTCTTGATTTTTATCTATCTTTTCTTCTACTGCTAATTTGCCTGTTTGAGAAAATTGCTCAAAAGAAAAATCCGGTATCATTTTATTATCAAACATGAATTGGCAAATTTCAGGTAAATTTGGACAATCACCATAGGATTTAATTTCAACTAAATAATTCTTATAAACTGCCAATTCAATGACATGTTGTGCGCCTCTACTAAATTTATAATGTTGCGCGGGTTTCTGATTTGCGACCCACATAGTAAAAACATTTAAATCTATCGCCAATGTCGATGTAATAGTTCTTCCATCATCAAGAGAAAAAACATTGGTAATAAGAGTACCGATTTTATTTAATTCACCTACATATTGCTTTACAAATCCTTTTTGTGGAAGCGCATAAGTCTGCTTTAATTTTTTCAACAAATTTTGTAAATAAGGACTTTTTCTATGAATATCTTTAAACTGATCGCCCTTAATGACTAGAAGAAGCAAATAATTCTTAGCAATTGCGGTTGCCATCCTTGGTTTATTTTCAAGTACACCTAATTCGCCAAATAATTGACCGCGATGTAAAAGAATCTTTTTATTCCCGATGATAAGCTCTACTGTTCCCTGCAAAATAAGATAACAATTATCAGGCAGATCTCCAACATTAAAAATAATTTGTCCACTTTCGAATTCAGTTAAATTTTCTTTATCCTTTTTTTTGACTTGCTCAATTGATGAAAGAAGATCTTTATATATTTTAATAGAAGACGTAATCACTTTAATGGCTTGCTTATACCCTATTTTTTTTAATTTATTAACTAATTTTTTATCTTCTTCCCATAAAAGAGCGATATCTTTTTTATGAATTTTTATTAAAGTAGTATCAAGAATAGTTTCAACATTGGCATTGCGAGTTTTACTGCCCTGCCCCAACAAAGCTTGTTCGCCAAAATAATCTCCTTCATTTAATCTGGCGAGCGGAATTTTTTGCCCTTGCATATCGTAAGAAAAAACGCGCACCGCCCCTTCTTTAACAAGATATAGCCCATCCGGCAAATCACCTTCTAAAAAAATAAGTTTATTTTTTTGATATCTCACTAGCTTTATGGAATTTAATATTAATTGAAATTTTTTTTCAGGAAGATTCTTAAATAATCCAGTCTCTTTGATAAGAGTTATTTCTTTTTCTGATACTTGATGATAGATTTTTTTAACTAAATTAAATACGAAGATCTTAAAAGAATTAGTAAAGCAAAGAAAAGCTGTCATATAGCTTACCTTAGAAAATTCTTCTTATTGCCTTTATTTTATATTATATTATAAATACTTGAGTGAGTGATATTAAAAGGAGGATTTATGATAAAAAGTCAGGATGACTTTTTTTCTCAAGTCGATCAAATTATTCCATTCATTGGCGCAGACAAGCTTAAAGAACTACATCAATCCAATTGGCGTTTAGATATACTTGTTTTAGGTATTGTATTGATAGCTTTTTTTTCTCTATTTTATTATTTAGGTTCAGAAAAAATCGGAACACTATGGTTGTGCGCATTTTTTATTCAAGGAATGGTGTTGCAATTAATTGGTTTCTTGGGACATGAGCTATTTATTCATCGAAATGTTTTCGGTAAAAAATTAGGGTATTTATGTTCTCTACTTATTTTCGCTCCTCTCACTGTATCAACAACAGAATATAAAATTATGCACTTAAAACACCATGATACTCTTAATACTAAAAATGATGCTGAAGACTATAAAAATGATTTAGATCGACGTTGGAAAAGATGGCTCATGCTTACAGTTTTCGGACAATTGCTAGCACGCCCTCGCTTTTTTGCAAACAAAGACAGGCCTATTAATTACGATTTCCATACTGACCCAGAAATGCAAAAACCAGAAAATAAAAAAAAGGTGCGCCTTGAAAATACATTTATCGTTGCTTTTTTAGGATCTATGATCCTGTTATCATTTTATTCTAATTATGTATTATATGGTTATTTGTTACCAATAATAATTACTCTACCTATATGGAGCTTAACTCGGTTAGTTTTAGAACATGGTACTATTGATCCAAAAAATCCAATTGATGCGGTTACTTTTTATAAAACAAACATGTTAACAGGCTGGATATTTTTAAATGACACGGGTGATTACCACTTAGTACATCATCTCTTTCCTAAAATTCCTTCTTATAATATGCCAAGAGCATTAAAACTAATGTATCCTTATTTTAAGCAAAAAGGAGTCACAGAAAGACACTCGATTTTTAAATTACTTTATTTTTATCTTATTAAAAATTATCCTTACCGCACAAAGTGGCCTGATTAAACTTAATATAATTATCTAATGGAAGTTATTTTTCCATATAACGCGCAAGACAAATAGCTTGCAAAAAACTAAAACCAAACAATGAACCTAAAATGCCATAAAATTTAAAATTCACCCAAATATCGGTACTAAAATGGTAAGCAATAAAAATATTCATTGCACCTAATAAAAAGAAAAACAATACCCACACTCTATTCATATTTTTCCAAGCATGATCTGGAAGAGAATGGTTTCCTTCCAGCATTCCTTCCATCATACGTTGGATCAAAGGCTTCTTGCCCATAAAATGGCTGAGCAAAAATGCCGATCCAAATACCCAAAATATAATAGTTGGTTTCCATTTAACAAAAATCGGATTATGAAAATAAAGCGTCAACCCGCCAAAAACGATAAAAACCATTAATGTAATTAATTGTTTTTTATCTACCTTTTTTTTCCATACGGTAGTAATAAGTACTTGCGCTGCGGTTGCAACAATACCTGCTATTGTTGCTGCATAAATTCCATACCATTTAAATGCAATAAAAAACAACAATACCGGAATAAAATCATAAAATAAATTGAGCATTTTTAAATCCTCTAAATTTACTCATTTTCAAATACAGTATTTATTGGCGCTACCTTTTTAAATCGCGCCAAATAAACATAGGCCACAGGCACAACAATCAATGAAAAAAACGTTCCACATAACAAACCGCCCACAATGACCCACCCTATCTGATGGCGTGTTTCAGATCCCGGGCCCATCGCAAATGCGAGTGGTAATGCGCCTAATACCATCGCAGCAGTAGTCATTAAAATAGGACGCAAACGTAATCTTGCCGCTTCAATAACAGCTTGTTCACTGGACTTGCCAAGAGCTAACTGATGATTTGCGAATTCCGTAATCAAAATGCCATGCTTTGCGATCAAACCAATTAAGCTCACTAACGCAATATTACTATAAATATTTAAACTGCCGCCCACTATTTTTAACAGAAGTAATGCGCCTATCATGGCAAATGGAACCGTCAACAATATCACAAGCGGATCAATAAAACTTTCAAATTGCGCTACCAAAACGAGATAAATAAATATCAGTGCCAACAAAAAGGTGGCGTTCATTTTACTATTTGAATCTAAATATGTTTTCGCTTCCCCTTCAAAAACATATTTTGCGTTATCTGGCAAATTTTCTTTCGCCATTTTTTGCAATATATTGACTGCATCAGCAATGGTGTATTGCGGAGAAATAGTTGCATGAACAGCATCCGCACGTAATCGATCATAATGCGGCAACATTTCGGGGTTGGTTGTTTCTTGAATGGAAATCAAATCTGATAGAGGAACCATTTTGTTAGTGTTATTGCGCACATAGAGCTGAGAAATAATATTAGGATTTGATAACGCTGCTTGATTCATTTGCACAATAATATCATATAAATTCCCATCATATTCAAAATGCCCCATGTTCCTGCCTGCTAATAAAGTAGAGATCGTATTAGTCATATCCTGCATAGATACTTGCATATCAGCAGCTCTTTCACGATTAATATTCACTTCAAATTGCGAACCATCCCATTTCAAACTGCTGTCCACATGCAAAAATTCAGGATGTTTTTGTGCGACACCAACAAAATTTTTCATTACATTATGCAAATTTTTATAATCCATCGATGACATAATCCGCATGGAAACTGTCGAACCATCGCCGCCAGAAAACCATACAAGTGGAGACATGGCAGGTGTTGCGTTGATTTTTACTCCCGCAATATTTTTTGTTTTTGCCTCAATTTCTGCTAAAATTTCCGCTTCACTACGTGAACGTTGATTTTTCGGCACCAAATTAACATATTGCATGCCGCGCGCAGGCGACCAAAATCCTGCTTCTGATACATAGGATTCTATTTCAGGAATGGTTTTATAGATATTTTCCAATTGTCTAATATACGAATCTGTATAAGCAAAGCTTGCATCTCGAGGTGCAGAAATATACGTATCAATTTCATTCATATCTTCCATAGGCGCTAACTCAGCAGGTAAAGACCGATAAATAAAAAACCCAAGCAGCGTCATTATCCCTAATACAACAACAATAAACATTTTTTTTGCCAACACTTTACGCAATATAATATGGTATTTGTTTTGCAAAAACGTAAAATGTTGTTGCAGCCAATTTCCATATTCACTATGGCGTGTTTTTTGCAACAGATAAGCTGACATCATGGGCGATAACGTTAAGGCAATGATACCTGAAATAATGACAGCGCCAGCTAAGGTAATGGCAAATTCCCAAAAAACCGCGCTTAATATACCGGAAGTAAAAGCAATCGGCGCATAGACTGCAGCTAAAGTAATCGTCATCGCAATAATAGGAAAAACAATCTCACGACTTCCCTTAATAGCTGCTGAAAATGGCTTCATGCCCATTTCAATATGACGAGTGATATTTTCTAACATCACAATTGCATCATCCACCACCAAACCAATTGCTAACACAAACGCCATTAGAGTGATGGTATTAATACTGATCTGCAAGCCATACATCACAGCAAACGTACCAATCAAGCAAACAGGAATAGTCACAATCGGAATAATTGCTGCACGCCAGCTTGCCAAAAATAAGAAGATCACAATTAAAACCAATATAATCGCTTCACTTAATGATTCATACACGTGAGCAATAGATGTTTTAATAAAAGTTGCCTGATCGAACGCAATATCACCCCGCATTCCTTCAGGTAACGTTTTAATTAATTGTTTAAATTCTTTTCTTACTTGATTTGCCACATTCAATGGATTAGCTGTAGCTTGCGGAATAACCGCTAATGCCACAGCAGGCTTACTATTCATACGAAAAATAGCATCTGTATTTGCAGCATCAACTACTGCTGTACCAATATCTTTTAAACGTACAATTTGATTTTGATCGTCACGAATAATTAAATCGTTAAATTCTGCAGCCGTTTTTAACGTTTCATTGGTCACTACACTATAAAAACGCGTACTACCACGAATTTTACCGCTTGGCACTTGGACATTTTGCTGAGTTAACACTTTACTAATATCATCCACTGTCACATTTGCTGCTGCCATTTTCATTGGATCCAACCAAATGTGCATAGCAGATTCTCGTTCACCATACGTTGATATTGTTGCTACCCCATCAATCATTTGAAAATGCGGCAAAATAAATTGCTTAACATAATTACTAAGCAGAGATGCATCGCGATGCGCGTCTGAAAATGCGATTATCAGAATAGGATTAGTATTAGGATCGGCTTTTTCAATTTCCGGCATTTTTGCATTCGTAGGCAAAAAGCCATTAATATGCTGCAAAGCGCTACGCACATCTTCAACTGCAGTATTAATGTTTCGCCCAAGATTAAATTCTATATTAATAAAACTCGCATCTTGTTTACTACTTGAAGATATGTTTTCAATTCCATCGACTCCTGCTAAAGCCGCTTCGATTGGTGTTGTAATTTGACTTTCGATTAAATCGGCGCTCGCGCCAGGATATTCAGTATAAATAGCCACTACGGGTGGATTAACATTAGGAACCCAACGAACTGGCAAATGATAATAGCTAATAATGCCAATAATGGTTAATACCAAACTGATTACAATGGTAAATGCGGGGCGACGAATAAAAAATTCTGTAAAACTCATGAAGTTTTACTCTGATCAACAAGATTAATTTGTACTGGCATTCCGTCTTTTAATTTTTGTTGTCCAGCTATCACAATCGTATCGCCTTTGCTAAGACCAGTAAGAATCTGCACTGTGTTTTGCACATATTGGCCTATCGTCACTGGCACAGCAAGTGCCTTATGATCAACAATTTTATATACTTCTTGTCCATCAATGGTTGCAACCAAACTGCCTGCAGGAATAATTAATACATTATCTTCCATGCCCAATTCTTGTGTTAAATTGACAAACAAGCCGGCGGTCAACAATTGTGGTTGATTCGTCACTTCCGCATATAATGAAATAGTTCGATCGCTATTATTAATCGTTGGCGAAATAAAAGCGACCGTACCTGTAAACTCTTTTCCAAGATACGCATTGGTTGTTAACTTAACTTTTTGTCCTATTTTCAATTGAGACAAATATTTTTCTGCAACAGAATATTCAACATGCAAGTGCCGTAAATCGGTTAAGGACACTAAGCCTTGCCCTATCGTCACATAATCGCCCGGACTTACATTAATTTCTCCTAAAATGCCATCAAAAGGCGCAACCAGCAACATTTTATCAACTTCTATCTGACTTTGCTTTGCGGTAGCTTGTTTAGTCTTTAAATCAGCCAATGCCTGATCAATAGCTTGCTGTGAGATTGCACCTTGCTTACCTAAAAATAATTTGCGCTTATAATCTGTTTCGCTATAAATTAAATTTGCCTGGTTTGATTCTAATTTGGCTTTATACTCCGTATCATCCAGCTGAATTAATGGAGTTCCTTGTTTTACCCAAACGCCTCCATCATCAAAAAATATTTTTTTCACATGCCCAGCAATGGCTGGTGTAATCTGAACGTGTTTTGCTGCAACCAATGTACCGATTGCATGCGCTTCAATAGAAATGCTACCCTGCTTGACTTGTTCCGCATCAACCCATACGGCATCTTGTGCTGTTGATACAGTATTATTTTTATGTCGTGAAAAAAAATGAAAACTGAAAATGATTACGGCTATAAAAACCAAGCCAACCATGATTTTGCGTGTTTTGAATAATTGCAGCATGATTAATGCACCTGATGAGATGAATCCGGTTTATCTTGTTTAAAAATTCTTTCAACATCCACTCGATCAAAAACAAATTCTTTACTACAAAATTCACAGGTCACAACGATTTTTTGCTTCGCATGTAATTCCTGTTCTACTTCTTCTCTACCCAACAAACGTAAAGCATTTTCGCCTCGCTCGAGAGAACAAGTACATCCAAATTTCACTGATTTAGGTGTAAATAAACGCACATCCTCTTCGGCATATAATCTTCGCAATAATGTCATATTATCTAACATTAATAATTCATGCGCTGTAATGGTCGCGCTCAAATGTGAAATATGCTCCCAATGTTCATTTGCTGAGGTTTTGCCTAAACGTGCAGATTCTCGCGGCATGGATTGAATGAATAAGCCAGCAGCATGCTTTGCATTCACTGCTATCCATAAACGGGTCGGAACTTGTTCAGACTGTTTGAAATAGCCTTCAATCGATTGCGCTAATGAATCACCCTGCCATGTCACCATCCCTTGATATCGATTACCGCCACTCACTGCAGGGTCCATCATAATAGCCAATAGGCCTTGTTTAAGCTCTGTTAACAATTCCGCTTCCTGAAGCTGATCTTGCCATTGTGCAAGCCCACGTAATTGCAATTCGTGACTACATTGTGCCAATAAAAGTTTAAGCTTCTTTTTACCTTGAAATTGAACCGTCACTTGTCCTTTAAATTTAATACTCGCACTTAATAAACTCGCAGCAACAAGTACCTCACCGAGGATTTGCTGAATCAAGGGCGGATAGTTATGTTGTTGCATAATAGTCTGAAAACTGTCTTCTAAACGAACTAGCTCACCTCGTACAGATACGTTTTCAAAGATAAAACGCTGTAAGATATCTTTATCATTCATAATTATTGATGTAATAAGAAGTATTAATGTAAGCCAGTTTAACATGTTTTCTGGTCTTATACCTATCACTAATCATGAATTGTGAGAGAAGCGATACAATAAGAAGCGAGTTACACACATGCCTAAATATAAAAAGATTTCTTTGACTGCAAATGATCAAGCGCTCTTTCGGAGAGCAATGAGAAGGGTGCGGCCATTACAACACACCAAAACCACGCTATCACGCACACAATCTCAGCAACCCTCTCGACCCCTACAAACAACAAAATACGATGAACAACCCTCCTTCGAATTCTCTGACCAGGAAAATTTGCCTACCGTTACTGGCGATACACTCCTAGAATTTGCCCGCTCAGGCGTACAACACAAAAAACTTCGCAAATTGCGCCAAGGTCAATATAATATGGACGCGACCTTAGATTTGCATGGAAAGACTGTGGTGAAAGCACGTGAATCCCTTAGTCAATTTCTTTTAGAATGCCAAGAACGTGGCTTACGGCATGTATTGATTATTCATGGAAAAGGTCGAGATACTAATAAACCTATATTAAAAAATAAATTAAATCACTGGTTACGCCAAACCGAACAAGTGCTTGCGTTCGTCAGCGCAACCGCTAAAGACGGTAAGAGTGGCGCACTCTACGTACTATTAAGGAGATAATGTTTTGACCAAGAAAACCATTATTATCGGGATTTCTGGGGCTTCTGCTTCTGGCAAAAGTCTTTTAGCAAGCACTATTGTAAATGAACTCGGCTCTGATCAAGTCGTCGTCATCTCAGAAGATTCTTATTATAAAGATCACAGTAATATCCCTTTGGAAGAACGAGCAAAAATCAATTATGATCATCCCAATTCACTTGATCATGAACTTCTCTATCAACATCTATTGCAATTACAAGCAGGCCAACCTGTGGAGGTTCCTATTTATAGCCACTCCATGCATATTCGCGAAAAAGAAACGCGCAAAATTGGCCAACATACCATTATTGTATTAGAAGGTATTCTATTATTTGTAGAAAAACAATTACGCGAACTGATGGATATTCGTATTTTTATGGAAACAGCGCTTGATATTTGCCTGATCCGCCGCATGAAACGTGATATGAATGAGCGCCACCGCTCCTTAGATTCCGTCATCACACAATATGAAGAAACAGTAAGACCCATGTATCTACAATTTATTGAACCTTCCAAACGCTATGCCGATATTATTGTGCCCAGGGGCGGCGGCAATCGTATTGCAATCGATATGATTAAAGCCAAAATGCGAGAACTACTCGATGGAAAAAAGGTCAAATAATAATCAATCTTGCTGGAGGCTGCCCCCAAGCTACGCTCAGATTGTGTTAAAATAAAAATGACAGACACACAAGCTGCACGTTGAGGGAGAGCAGCAATGAAGTTGCGTAATCAAATTCTTATTGGAAGTAGCGTAATATGCGCTGCTTTTTTAGCTCTTATCTATATCGAGCCACAAATACTCGTAACATCATTAGCAAGTCATCATTATTATCTTATTGCCCTAGTTATCGCGAGTTTCTTACTTTCTTTTTTATTCATTTGGAAATTTGTCATTAAACGTCTGGAAAAATTAAATCGTGATGTGCGAAAAATCAATCAAAATCAACTGATGGGTAGAGTTGAAATAACAGGCAATGATGAGCTTGCTACTTTAGCCAAACAAATAAATAACATCGTGCACACAGCACATATTTCACAAACCACTCAAGAACGAATTAATCAATTAGAAAAAATCAATGCTCAATTACAACATGAGCTTACCACGCAAGAATCTATGGTAAAAGAATTAATAGATCATAAAAAATATCTATTGCACTTAGCGCACTATGATCCGGTAACAGCACTGCCCAATCGCATTTTCTTCAATGAAATGCTAAATAAAACTATTCATCATGCTAGCCGGCATAAAAAAATGATGGCAATTTTATTTATTGATATTGATCATTTTAAAAATATTAATGATGTATTTGGCCACACAGTAGGTGATGCTGTGTTGAAAGAAATTGCTAATCGCTTCTCAAGTATTTTACGTTCAGGCGATATATTAGCACGCTTAGGTGGTGATGAATTCATTGTCTTACTTAACGATATTACTCATCCTAAATTCGCGAATTTAGTTGCAGAAAAATTACTGAAAGCCTCTTCTCAATCTATCAAAATGAACCAGCATGAAATTTTGCTTACGACCAGTATTGGTATTTGTATTTATCCCAATGATGGTGTTTCACTAGAAGATTTGCAAAAGAATGCTGATACAGCCATGTATAAAGCCAAACGCGGAGGCGGTGGAATTGCAGAATATTTTACTAAAGATGCGCATATAGCCATGCGCGAACATATTCAATCTGAATCAGCATTACAAAAAGCAATGACTCATAACGAATTTCTTTTATATTATCAACCCCAATTTAATTTACAAAATGGCACCATCACGGGAGTTGAAGCGTTGATTCGCTGGGAAAATCCAGAACTTGGTTTGTTAAGGCCAGCAGAATTTATGCCGCTTGCGGAAAAAACCGGCTTCATTATACAAATAGGAGAATGGGTCTTACGTGAAGCATGCAAAACCAATAAATTATGGCAAAAAGAAGGCTATAAACCCATTACCCTAGCAGTGAATCTTTCACCAAAACAATTTCAACATCCCGATATTATACAAATTATTGCAAATATTCTTGCTGAAACAAGTTTAGATCCTAACTATCTTCAACTTGAAATTCCTGCGCATATCATCATGGATTATGCTGAAGAAACCATTCATAAATTAAATACGATAAAAAATTTGGGAGTAAAAATTTCTCTTGATGATTTTAGTGCAGGATCGGTTTCTGTGCCTCATTTTAAAAAATTACCTATTCATTCCTTAAAAATTGATCAAGCTATCATTACAGAAATTCCAGAAAATCAAAATAATATAGTGATTACCAATGCAATCATCACGCTTGCGCATAACTTAGGAATCAAAGTGATTGCTGAAGGTGTAGAAACAACAGAACAATTACAATATTTAGCAAGTCATCATTGTGATATCGTCCAAGGATATTATTTAAGTAGACCCCTGCCGCAACAAAAAATGATATTGCAACTTAGCAAAACTGCAGATGCCCTAACATAAAATCATCACGTGAGCATTTGATTCAATTCTCTCTGTACACGCCAAAAATAAATTTTGTCATCCTGAGTGAAACGCACTACTGTCCGGTGAACATGTG
>CAZAEO010000060.1:0-13379 GCA_964484285.1 uncultured Coxiellaceae bacterium
TGAGCGAATTTTTTCGAAGAGATTGGCCATGCATGGAGGTTATGCAAGAGGTCTAATGAATAACGACTTTATTTTGGGTATCCACTACCTTACAGACGGAATTAAACTGCTTTTTAAACCAGGCTTAAAGCGCTTTGTGCTCATTCCACTTATTATTAATGTATGTTTATTTATTGGATTATTTTTTCTGGCACAGCATTTTTTTACTGAATTCAATCACTGGTTAGAAAATTATTTGCCCGCATGGCTACAATGGTTAGGATCTATGTTATGGATAATATTTTTTATCGGTTTTTTACTCATCTTTATTTACACATTTGTTGTTGTCGCCAACCTTATTTCAGCGCCGTTTAATAGTTTATTGGCAGAAAAAGTTGAATGGTATCTCACTGGAAAAACAGCCGCGCAAAAAACATGGGCGGAGTTAATTGCAGATATACCACGTATGCTAGGACGACAGTTAGCTATCATCGGTTATTACTTGCCACGAGCGATAGGGCTGCTTATCTGTTTTTTTATTCCGATCATTCAACTGTTTGCTGCTTTATTGTGGTTTTTATTTAATGCATGGTTCATGACATTGCAATATCTGGATTATCCAACAGACAATCATCGCGTTCCTTTTCATCAAATGCAAGTATGGTCATGGCAACATCGCTTGTTATCACTTAGCTTTGGCTCTGCGGTATTAATAATGACAATGATTCCTGTCTTAAACTTTATTAGCATTCCTGCTGCTGTTGCAGGAGCAACGAAATTATGGGTAGAAAGGACAATACTGCACTATGCTCTTCCTATTCCATAATATTCAAAATCAGCTTCTTTGATTTGCTTAGGATCATATTGATTGCGTCCATCAAAAATGACTCGCTGCCGCATGAGATTTTTCATCACTGCCATATCAGGATAACGAAATGATTTCCATTCAGTGACTAACACTAACGCATCTGCGTCGTGAAGCGCATCATATTGATGTTCTGCTAAACATAATTTTTTTGATTGAAACCATTCTTTAGGCAAAATAGCTCGCGCAACAGGCATTGCAACAGGATCATATACCATAACAGTTGCTTGATGGGCCAATAACTCTTCTAATAAGATAAGCGAGGATGCCTCGCGCATGTCATCTGTATCAGGTTTAAAAGATAAGCCCCAGACCGCAATTTTAATATTAGATAAATCTTTCCCAAATTTTTTCACTATTTTTTGCGGCAACACCTGTTTTTGGTGATAATTACGTTCTTCAACTGCACGTAAAACTAATGGATCCATGCCATTTGTTTCAGCCATTTTAATAAGTGCCTTAACATCCTTAGGAAAACACGAACCCCCATAACCACAGCCTGGATAAATAAATGCATTACCAATGCGCGAATCAGACCCAATACCTAAACGCACATTTTCTACATCTACTCCCATACGTTCGCATAATACGGCCATTTCATTCATAAAAGAAATTTTAGCAGCCAACATCGCATTGGCAACATATTTCGTCATTTCTGCATCAGGCACATTCATAAAATAAATTTTTTCTGGATTACGCAAAATAGGCGTGTAAAGATCCAGCATAATCGATTTTGCTTTTTTAGATGTTAAACCAATAATAATCCGATCAGGATGCATAAAATCATCAATTGCGGCACCCTCGCGTAAAAATTCAGGATTACTAACCACATCAAACTTAGTTGTCATTTTACGTTTCTTTAATCCTTCTTGAATGAGTTGCTTCACTTGATCAGCAACACCCACTGGCACCGTTGATTTATCCACGATCACACAATAATTTTTGATATGTGCACCGATATTACGGGCTGCTTCAAGCACATACTGCATGTCAGCAGAACCACTCTCATCGCTCGGCGTACCAACCGCAATAAAAATCACGTACGGCTCTGCTGTTAATTCTTGTAATGAAGTCACAAAATGCAGCCGCTTTTCTGCAATATTAGATGCAATCATTGCATCTAATCCTGGCTCATAAATAGGAAGAATGCCTTTGGTTAAATTTGTAATTTTTTCTTTATTGATATCTACACACGTCACATGATTACCTAATTCAGCAAAACAGGCTCCTGTGACCAATCCAACATAGCCTGCGCCTATAACAGTTATTTGCATGGTTTCTTCCTCTGATGATCTTCCGGAATATCCGAATCATTCTGAGCAGTTAATAACAGCTCTTCTGGCTCCTGACTTACTTCTTGCTCTTCTACTTCTAGCATAGATTTGTTTGTCATATCCGGAAAAGAATTGAAATCTAACGCATCAAAAATAGCTCGTGTATTCGCTTCTGGTATTTTTTCTTCTTTCTCTTCGTCCTTAAAAGCTGGATGCATAACCGTTAATTTGATTTTTAATTTTTCCTGCACCCATACATCTTGATCTTTAGGTAACAACTTTAAAACACGCTGCATACCACCCTCATAAATAGGATCGAGAAAATTTGATTGCAACAACAAAGCATCAAAATCAACTCCTCCATTTGGATGCTGATCTAAGAGTGAACGATAAAATTTTACTGCTCGAACTGTACTGGGATGACGCGAGCTGAGCTTTCTTACGAGAAATGCATTTGCTTCAGCAACAACATCTGGATCAATCAATGCAGCTTGATATCTTAAATATATTATTTTGGCATATAAATACGCCAATTCCTCGCCATGATACCTCCACCATGCTTTCCTTAAGCTCTTGGCATAACCGCTTACAGCAGGCAAATAATTTTCTCTCATTAAAAATGGTAACAATTTATTAGCGTTATTTTTCTTTAAAAAATAAAGACTTTCTTCTCCATATTGTATTACTTCATTTATCGACTTCTTGTGTCCTCGAAAAAAATCTCCGGAATTTTGCAGCCCTTCCTTTAGCGATTCAATGCTGCTCTCTATACTTTGCAAGTCTTTTTCTTTTAATCCTACAGAAATAGCTTCTTTATAGAATGCAATGGCTGCTGTAATTTCACTGCCATTTAAAGCCAGCGTTCCAGCAATACATAATGATCTAATACGGTTTTTAGAAGTACCGAATTGGTCTTTATTCTTAATGCAATCGCAAACCTCTTTAAAAAACTCCTGATATCTGTCAGGACTACATTTCATTAAAACTCGATAAAAATAAAGCAGTAACGTCGGATTATTTTTTGCTTGCCTCAGTAAAGAATCTGAACAACTCTTTTGCTTGATTGATTTTTGTAGATTCTCTGATTGCATAATGATCTCTAAAAATGCAATTTTTTGCGATGACGTATTGGCCTGCTCCAAAAAAAATAAAAACTGACTTGCTGAATAGGGTTGCTTTTCTTCATGAAAACAATAATTTTTCATTTCTTGATAAAGCTTAAGAACACTTTCAATTTGGTGACGCGCACTAACAGGATCTAGTTTTTTACTTTTAAATATTTCCCGATAACAATCTAATTCCCTAAAAACACCACATACCTTATATTTTTCAGAAGTCACCGAATGAAAACATTCTATAGCCCATTGCTGATTAACCACTCTATTTAATCCGTATGTATATTCTATACCTATCAACCAATTCGTTGGCAAATCTGGATAGCAACATAGAAAATAAAGATAAATGAAATGTGAATCTACATCCATATTATTCTCGAACAACGGCAAGAGATTCTTTCTCTTATCGCCATTCTTTAATATTTTTTGCACAGAATTGCATTTATAATCTGCATATCGCTGAAACAAGATCACCATGATATCCATGTTATTGTTGTTAGATACGTGATATTGATTCAAAGCTCTGGCTAATGCAGTTTGTGCCTCACAATAATATTCTATATTCATGCCAGAATCTAAAAAAAACTGAACAAACTCTTTTTTATTTTTATCCACCGCTAAGTGTAATAGCTCTGGGTATTCAACGATAACAATCTTTTCTTCTTCCACTTTTTTTTTAAATTGATCCAGTGTGCTATTTGATTCGATTTGTTTTTTTAGCATCTCTTTTATCTGAGAACGATCTCTCATGGCTTATTTCCTTATTTTTACCTGATAAATAATGACACGATCGCCGCGTTTATTATGAAAGACAACAACAGGCTGTTGACGAATTTCCTGCAAAACGCCGAAACTTTTATTTAAATCTTGTTTTGTTATCTGCAAAGCAAGATAATCATATTGTCGCCATTTATCTTGTTTAATTACATTCATATCCACAAATTCTTTCTCTTTAGCAAAAATAACATTGCCAAAATGATTGGAGTAATACAAAACTTGTAAATCATTACTATAAATTTTAGCGTCCTCTGGCGCATTGACCGCCAACCAAACTCCCGCATCACGAATATATTTTTTAGAATACCCAAAATCAACAATGCCGCTGATCCCGCACAAAACTATCAAGAATAACGCCAACATAACGGGCCACTTGCGAACAGACCATTGCTGAATTAAATAATGTAATGCAAACGGAACCCAAAGCATCAAGATAAGGGATAATGCAATCAGATAACGCTTTGCCAAAAACATATTATCGACTAAAAACATCGAAGTAATAAGGACATTCACTAACACATACATCCAAAGTACTAAACGCGCATCTTGAGTCAGGTTCGCTATTTTTTTATACCACGCATAGACGATCAATACAGCATAAGCAAACGAAACATTGGATATAACGCTAACAATATACCAACCAACCAACATAACAAATAAAATTAATCCTGCATCACGCGCCGCATAACCACTGAGTACATGCTGAGCAAGCGCTTCAGATGCCTGAGTGTAATGTTTGCTCATTTCGCTCAGGCCATGCAACAATTGAAATTGCACTTCACTCAAACGGCTTAACTGAAATGCTGGATGCAACATAACCCAAAACACAATGACGAATAATATAAATAACGTCACTGCATTTAATTGAAAAAATGATTTGATTCGTGCACCAAAAGCGACCCTGGAATCCAAAAATACTGCCAAAGGCAACAACAATAAAAATGCTGCGCCTTCAATACGAAACAATGTTGCAATAATTAGCGAGATACTCCAGAAGATAGCAAAATAAAATCTTTCCGCAGACAGTTGCCAAAAACGCAGGAAAAAAAACAACGATAATAAATAAAATGCCCAATAACCATGATCACGAATAATTTCAGTGCGGAGACTATTAAATTCATGCGCTAATAAAATAACTACTACTGCAAGCCAGGCTAGTCGGACAGCGGGTGTGAGTAGGCGAATAATCGCAACAAATGTAATCACTGAAATGAGACTAAACAACCCATTTAAACAAAAAGCTGCTGTTAGACAAGAAAAATCGGTAATACTCGCTACACCAAAAATGAGCACCGAATAAAAAGGCCAGCGCGCTTGACCACACACATGCATCGCGCTTGTTAATCCAAGATGCAATGTCTGTGCACTTTGCAAATAACAGACAGCATCAGGATTAATCACTGATGTTTTGAGGGCTGCCCAGATAGAAAGCAAAACGCTGCATAATCCAGCAACAAAGTAAATTATCCATTCTTTTGTGAAAAGAGGATGTTTACTTGATTTTACTCCATACATTCGACTAATTCTCGCAATAAACGCTTAAAATCATGCGCTACTTCTGGGTGCTTAAGTGCGTAAGCAATAGTTGCCTCAAGATATCCTACTTTACTACCGCAATCATATCGTTTACCGCGAAACTGTAGGGCATAAACCGATTCATCTGCGAGCAATGCGGCAATCGCATCTGTTAATTGCAACTCACCACCCGAACCGCGTGCTGTCTGCTCCAAAAGAGAGAAAATACGTGGCGTTAAAATATAGCGACCCACTACTCCTAAATTAGAGGGCGCTTGCTCAAAGCTGGGTTTTTCAACGATACCATGAATCGCGGTAAGAAACTGATTAGCAACAGCCGTATCCACTACGCCATATTTTTGGGTTTCGGATGGAGCTATTTTTTCCACCGCTATAATACTGGATTGGGTTTCTAAAAATGCATCTACCATTTGCTGCAAGCAAGTTGTTTGACCGCCATCAATTAAATCATCCGCCAATAAGACTGCAAAAGGCTCATTCACCACTAATTGTTTCGCACATAAGACGGCATGCCCAAGACCTTGCGGTGATTTTTGCCGTATATAAGCACATGATATACCTTCGGGTAATACATCGCGTACGATTTCCAATAAATCAAATTTACCGCGTTCTAATAAGTTAGACTCTAGCTCATAATTTGAATCGAAATGATCTTCTATCGCACGCTTACTACTGCTGGTAACAAAAATGAGCTCCGTAATGCCCGCAGCCACTGCTTCTTCAACTGCGTATTGAATCAATGGTTTATCTACAATAGGCATCATTTCTTTAGGAGTTGCCTTGGTCGCTGGCAAAAAACGTGTACCTAATCCTGCTACTGGAAAAACTGCCTTGGTTACTTTCATGTTTAAACATCCAAGTTCAAAAATTTGCAAATATTAACACATACCGCACGCTGGCACAATTTGCAGCTTGCTCCTCTGCTTGTTCCATAGGATACAACCTGTTATAAGAACCTGTCATCAGGCTCACCATTTTTAGGAATTCACCATGAAACTCGCTTTCACAACCACCTTTGATGCTCAGGATGTTCTGAAGTGGTCAGGAACCCCCTTTTACATGGCTAAAAGCTTTGAACAACAGGGGATGGAAATCAATTACATTGGTCATTTAACCCGCCAATTACCCTCTTTTTTTAAGCTAAAACAATTTTGGAAAAAAACAGCCTGTAACCAACGCGAAAGTCCGCGCTTTAACGTAACCGCAGCAAAACATTATTCAAAACAAGTCGCGCAACAATTAACAAAAATGAATGTAGATGCCATTATTGCGCCACAAATTAATCCTATTTGCTATCTTGAAAGTAAACAACCCATTGTCTTATGGACCGACGGACTCTATGCCAGCTTACTGGGATTTTATCCAGGATTTTCTAACCACTCCGCCACATCCATTGAACAGGGCAACATCATTACGCGTGAGTGCTTATCTCGTTGCGCTCTTGCTATTTTTTCATCTGACTGGGCAGCGCATACCGCACAAGAAATTTATGGTGCTGCGAAAGAAAAAATAAAAGTTGTACCATTTGGTGCAAATATTCAGTGCACTCATACTATTGATGATATTCGGCGTATGTTAAAAACGCGGCCACGTGATACAGTCAAATTATTATTTTTAGGAAAACACTGGCATCGTAAAGGTGGCGACATTGTTTTTAATGTCGCAAAGGCGTTACAAGCAGCAGGCCAATCTGTTGAGCTTAATTTTGTGGGTTGCCAACCACCTAAAAATGTTACGATTCCTGCTTATATCAAATGCCATGGATTTATCTCAAAACGTACACCAGCGGGTTTAAAAAAAATAACTGATTTACTTAGCCAATCACATTTCTTATTTCTTCCTTCACGAGCAGAAGCCTATGGAATCGCGTTTTGCGAAGCAAATGCATTCGGCTTACCCGTCTTAACATCGTATGTAGGTGGGATTACAACCATTGTAAAAAACAACATCAATGGTATGACATTTAGCTTAGAAGCAGCACCTTCTGTTTATTGTGATTATATTATCAATCTCATGCAACATTATTCGAGTTATGAAGAATTAGCATTATCCGCATTTTGTGAATATGAAACTCGATTAAATTGGCGCACTGCAACGCAGACTGTTAAACAATGGATTGAGAAGATAAATTGATTATTCTCCATGCATGTTGAATAATCGTTTTTAAGTTCGAATAACGCGGCTGCCAATTTAAATCACGTATGATACGACTTGCATCTGCAACTAATATTGCAGGATCACCCGCACGACGCGCGCCATAGGTTACTGGGATAGGATGTTGTGTGACTTCGCGCGCCATGTCGACCACTTGCTGTACGGAATAACCTTTTCCGGTGCCTAAATTATAAGTACATTGAGCTGCACCCTCTTGTAACGCTTGCAACGCAAGTAAATGCGCAGCACATACGTCTGCCACATGAATATAATCACGTACACAAGTACCGTCCGGTGTTGCATAATCTTTCCCATAAATTGTAATAGCTTTACGTTCACCACTGGCAACCTGTAATATTAATGGAATTAAATGTGTCTCCGGATGATGACGCTCATATAATCTTCCTGCAGGATCTGCGCCTGCCGCATTAAAATAACGTAATATTGCATACTGAAGGCCATAAGCATGCGCAAAATCAGCTAGAATTTGCTCTACCATACGCTTAGAGTGTCCATACGGATTAAGAGGCGAGGCAGGATGGTTCTCATCCAATGGAACGTAACGCGGCTCCCCATACACAGCTGCTGAAGATGAAAAAATAAATTTTCCTACTTTATGCTTCAACATCACAGCCAGTAAGTTTAATGTGCTCGCTACATTATTTCGATAATATTTTTCTGGATGATCAACTGATTCACCTACCTGAATAAAAGATGCAAAATGCATCACTGCATGAAATATATATTTCGCAAATAACTCATCCAGCAATTGTTTATCTGCCAAGTCACCTTCAATGAGCGTTGCATTTAACACTGCATCACGATGCCCTGTTGATAAATCGTCTAATACAATAGGAATATATCCTGTATGCGTTAGATAGTCAGTCATATGAGAACCAATATAACCCGCCCCACCCACCACAAGGATATGTTTAGCTGTCATTACTTCACCTTTATTTTTTAAAACGGAAGTTAGCAATAAACAGCTCTATTATTGCTAAAGATAGTATTTATCATACTGATTTTAAATAATATTTCAATAATAAACATGACTCTCAAGGATATTCTTGTAAAGTTATTAGCAATTTCATTGTTCTTAAAGAACAACTGTACATGATTTTTTTAATTACGATCTGTAATGCATGGACAATGGAAGTGAGCTAACTCGCATATCAAAACACCAACTGAGGAATTGACGCACAGTGGTTAATCTTTGATTGAATGTGTTAGGTGAAATTGTAATGCGAGTTATTTTGCGACCTGTAGCTTGGTCACGGCGCAAAGTTTCAATCATTCCTCCTTTAATCTCAGCTTCAGAAAAAGATTGTCCTGTTTTTATTCTTTTCCATAAATCAATTTTTTCATTTTCTAACCAGCTATAAAGGACACTAAGCTCACGTAAATTTCTGATGAGGGTATTAGTGCTTAAGAATCCCCTTCCCATGATGAATTCATTTGGTGTTGGTATGGGAAGTCCATTCTTATCCACCAAGATGGGCAGCTGATCACCTGATTGATGTGTAATTACTTCAATTTTCATCTGTTAGTCCATTTTTTTATATAACTTTATTTGTTTTCCTGTCGGTGTGAATAACCAATCCCAATTATAGCTACCTAACGGAGTATCACCTTTGAAACGGTAACGGTGTTGATTAACAATTATCTCACCTTTATATGGCCCCGATTGCACAATACGCAATTCACCACCATCAGTTACAAATCTTAAATGAGTACCATCTACATCCACAGCATGAATAGCTCCTGATGTCACCCATGCAGATGTTTCAAAATAAAGAGTTTTACTATTAGGTGAAAATTGCAAATTATGTGGATCAATAATAACCCTTGATATATCGCCACAGCTAAAATGAGGGGCTACTAGTAATTTTTTAGTCATTTCTTTGGTATTGACAATCCAGATCTCATTAGCCTGTTCGCCTTTTTCAGAAAAATAAAAGCAATTACTAGATATGGTGTAATTACTTTTTTTAACAAACACAACCCATTTGCCATCAGGCGATTCAGTTAAATCGGTTAATTTTGCATTCTTAGTTAATTGCAAAATTCTCGCATCTTTTTCTTTTTTACGCTGTGTATCTTGAGCATAAACTGTTATGAAGGTACATAAGAGGATAAGTACCATTAATATTTTTTGCATATTAAATCCTCAAGCCTTTTTTGAAAAAGGCTGTTTGGCGGTGTCCTTAAAAATTTATTACTTAATTTTAATAGACAAATTTCTAACTCTACTTTTCCTTTTGTGGCCAAATTAATACATTCTGAGTTACTAATCCATTCACCCTCGTTGAGACAATATTGATAACGATTTTTCCCAAGTATTTGAACGCCAGAAATGCGATATACCTCTATAATTTCCCCAGCTTTATAACCTTCCATTTGCTGTATTGTTTTCCAGAGATTTTCAAATTGAATGTTAGTGAATTTTTTTATTGGCGTATCATCATAAATGCCAGTTTTTTCTCGAAGTAATTTTTCATATTTTTTGGTTGGATTCTCTTTGGGTGGTGCATAGCTGTAAATCATTTCATGGATTGAAGAGTCACCATAAGTTTTTATCAGAGTATCCAGTAATGATTCATGCCCAGATTCATCATCTGGAAAAATAGCAAAACCATGCGTTTTACCAATTTGATTATGTTTTTTACTGATTTTTCCAGCCCAAACATTTCCTGGATTATTTTTTACTGCTTCATTTATACGCTTTGTTTCCACTCCATACAACTCGGCAACATCAGTGTCGACAATAACTTTTTGGTTACGAATAATAACGATTTTTTCTTGAACTTGATCTTGTTTGATAATTTGCATATTGGACTTTCTATTTTATCTTCTGATCCATAACTTAAATTGACAAGAAATTTATATGCTGATTTCTATTTTGTCAAAATAAATTTATAGATATTTTTTATCTTTTCTTTTTTTGAGGTAATAAAAAAGCCATCATTATCCTTACACTTTAATGATGGCTTAATTTTATTTATTTTGCTTGATATTACTTATGATATTAAATATATTCTCTATATATCTTTACACATATAGTTTTATGTCATTCAAAATGGAATTTCGTCCAAAGCGTAAATTTGATATTTTACGCTTGGACGATATAAAAGTTAATTAATAGTTAACTGATCTGTTATATCTTTCATAGCCTGTTCAGTTAATCTCTTGAATCCCTTGACTTGTTTCAACTCTGCAAGCGATTTAAAATCACCTTGCTTCTTGCGATAAGTCACAATCGCTTTTGCCTTAGATGGATTCAAACCTTTTACTTTTACAAGTTCTTGTGAAGTAGCTTTATTCACATTCACCTTTTCTTGCGCAGGAACCGAGGGTAATATTTGATTGGTATTCTTTATAGCAGGATTGACTGTGTGATTGGTTTCTTTAGCAAATACAGCTGTAGCTAAACCTAAAGCCGCAATCGTGACTAGAAAAGGACGATAAAAAGACATAGTGAAAACTCCTTAAAATAATTAATAGTTAAAATATAAAATAATAAGCTTCAGGAAGGATAGTAGGATACATTGGAATGAAAAAAACAGAGGATGATTAGAGCCTTTACGATTCATATCATGCCTTGAAATATCATTCTGTCAAGCAAATAGTGGCGCTATTTAATAACAATGCCGTATTTGAGCGCCTCCAACTATTTGCTTTTTCATGCTTTTCGAGTAAGATTTAACGTAAATATTTTATTATAGGATACGGACATGTTGCGCAAAACAACCTTATTTTTTTCATTTGGCGTAATACTAGCGCTTATTAACATGCTAGCTATAGCTAATCCTATCATTCCCGTACCTACCCAACCCCAACCCATTATTACGCCTACTCTGCCGAATATTGATGCAAAAGGCTACATTATAATGGACGCAAACAGTGGAAAAATCATTGCGGAAAAAAATGCTAATACACATTTAGCGCCTGCCAGTTTAACTAAATTAATGACCATGTATGTCATATCTAATGCCTTGAAAAATGGCACGATTCATCTAGATGATAAAGTCAGAATTAGCGAAAAAGCGTGGAGAACAGGCGGCTCACGCATGTTTGTAAAAGTAAACGATGAAGTTCCAGTTCGCGATCTCTTACAAGGTATCATTGTTGCTTCAGGAAATGACGCGAGCGTTGCGATGGCCGAGTATTTGGCTGGCACAGAAGATGCCTTCGCCAGCATGATGAATGCGCAAGCGCAATTACTTGGCATGAAAGACAGTCATTTTATCGACAGTAACGGATTACCCAACCCAGAACACTACTCTACCGCATATGACCTTGCTTTGCTTGCCCAAGCGATCATTAAAAATTTCCCTGAAGATTATCGTCTTTATTCAGAAAAATGGTTCCGCTATAACAATATCCGCCAACCCAATCGCAATCGTTTATTATGGCGCTTCCAATATGCTGATGGCTTAAAAACCGGACATACGGAAGCCGCGGGCTATTGTTTAGTAGGTTCGGCTATCAAGGACAACATGCGTTTAGTTAGCGTTATCATGGGCGCACCCAGTGATACAACGCGCACTGAAGATTCTATTCGCTTATTAACTTTTGGTTTCCGTTTCTATGAAACACACAAACTGTATAACAATTCAGTCGCACTGACTCAAGCACGCGTTTGGAAAGGCGAAAAGAAGCAAATTCCTTTTGGCTTAGAAAATGATTTATTCATTACTATACCAACAGGTCAATACAAAAATATTCAAGCCAATCTTCACTTAAATGAGCCTATTAAAGCACCTGTCATAAAAGGCCGGATATATGGCACTATTAATGTTACCCTGAATGGACAAGTCATTGCATCAACACCCTTAATCGCGCTTGAAAGCGATAAAAAAGGCGGAATATGGCGCAGTATAACTGACTCGTTGAATTTTGGTTTCAATAAACTGTTTTCTAAATCAGAAGAAAAAGCCAATAATGGTTAAACATCGTGAACTCAAAGCAAATTCACATGTGTTAATGACATTATGAAAACAGACGTTATTATTCGATCATTAGGTCAACAAGATTATCTAACCTGTTGGCAAGCAATGCGGACGTTTACTGATGAACGCACCAAGCATACGCCTGATGAAATTTGGTTGCTTACACATGATCCTGTTTTTACGCAAGGACAAAATGGCAAGCCAGAACATGTGCTCCATTCAGGGCATATTCCTGTTATCCAGGTAGATCGTGGCGGACAGGTCACCTACCATGGCCCAGGACAATTGGTTGCTTATACATTAATCGATTTGCAGCGCAAAAAACTCAATGTACGCGAAATGGTATCGATTTTAGAACACTCTGTTATTCAGCTGTTAGCTGAATATCACATTGAAGCTATTGCAAAACGCGAAGCACCAGGTGTATATATTGCTGATAAAAAAATCTGTTCCATTGGATTACGCATTCGTCGCGGATGTTCTTATCATGGTTTGGCGTTGAACATTGCGATGGACCTTACGCCCTTTAATCAAATTAATCCTTGCGGTTTCAAACAACTTACCATGACCCAACTTGCTGATTTTTATCCTTCAGTGACCCTCAAAATAGCAGAAATCAAATTGGTTGATTATTTAATTACAAATTTGGGATATAATCCTAAATTCGGCAGTTGCAACCGTAGCGAGAAGGGCTAATGTATTGAAGATAAGAATTTTTTTCCTGCTTTTT
>CAZAEO010000061.1:0-13166 GCA_964484285.1 uncultured Coxiellaceae bacterium
CCTATTTTCTCAAGCGTTTTCAATACCTTCACCGTTTTTGCTCAGGATTCTTATCCGTAACTGAGGTTATCTAAGAAAATAATCAGTTGATTGCATCTCTAGTAATCGTGAATGTGTACGAGTATATTCCATAATCATGTAACCCCGATTATAAAGTTGCGCAACCGGTTCAGCAGCAGAAATAATCAAACGCACGCGCGCATCATAAAGCACATCAACCAAACTAACAAATAAACAAATCATATCTTTTGCGTGTGAGGGAATAACAGGAATATCACTGATAAATACCGTTCGATATTGTTTTGCTAGCGCTAAATAATCATTTTGGCTGCGCGGCACACTACAAATATCTGCAAAATCAAACCAAATCACATCCCCTGTTTTTTTCTTCACACGAACAGATCGACCTAAAATAGTAATAGGATCAGTATCAACCTGCATGCCTTGCGTAAGTGTCGAAAAGCTTTTTTCCATATTTTCACGGGCTTTGTCATCGAGCGGAGAATAAAACACGCCTGCTTTTTGTAAATGGCGTAATCGATAATCCACAGACGTTAACAAATGAAAAACCCGAGTATGTTGTTTTAACAGCTCAATAGCAGGCAAAAATTGTTCGCGCTGTAAGCCATTTTTATATAAATCATCAGGCGCGATATTTGATGTGGTCACTAAACATACACCTCGCGAAAATAAGGCCTTAAATAACTGCCCAAGCAGCATAGCATCGGTAATATCAGCAACAAATAATTCGTCAAAGCACAATAATAGGGTTTGCCGCGCAATATTTTTTGCAATAATTTGCAAAGGATCTTTTTTTCCTTGAAGTTTTTTTAATTCCTGATGCACCATTTGCATAAACTGATAAAAATGCATACGCATTTTATGTGACAATGGTAAAGAATTATAAAAGCAATCCATCATACATGTTTTGCCTATACCTACCCCGCCCCACAGATAAAGCCCTTTGATTAAGCGAGGTTGGCGAAGAAAACGGAACAATCCGTCACGTCGGCGATGTTCATGCAGTAATTCAGTATAAATTTCTTGTAAAAGTCGCACCACAACAAGCTGTTCTCGATCTTCGAAGATCACACCTTTGCTGCATTGCGCTTGATAATAATCCAGCGGAGTCATGAAGAAAGATAAATCATAATAAAAAGCATATCTCGCGAAAAAATTCGGTTACCCAATAGCAATTCCGCTGAAGAAGATAATCTACTTCAGCGGGAACAATTCATTTATTTGATGCTATCAGAATCAATAATCATCATCACCTGTTGCAGTATCAGGGCTGCCATCATCAGGCGCAGATACACCGCTCATCGTATTAGCTGAACTTCCTGAAGAAGCACCATTGGAGGAGTTATCATTCATGGAATTATCTGACGAATTATTGGTCGAGGAAGTACCGCTCATACCATTATCTGCAAGCTGCATTGGATCAGTAGACTGCGCTAATGCATCCATATCACTAGAATCGGCATACGCTGAGGAAATTGCAAGCATGCTAGACATAAGCACAGCAATTAATATCTTCACTTTCATAGAAATCTCCTTTAAAAGAATATCTAAAATCAGTATGCTCTCAAGCAAAAGTATGCTTTATTATCTTGTTGCTTGAGAGCATACTGTTAATTTTCTGGATCCCGCCATAAAAATTGCTTCGCAATTGTACGGGATAATATAAATGATTGTGTAAGCGTAAAATAGTTATTACGCTTACACAATACTCACGTTAATCTAATACTAAATTTTACTTTGTGCTATCATTTTTTGTAATTATACGGATACACTGATGCTGTTAAAGTGAAGGCTCACCATGAAAAAAGTAATCGTATTGACTTCAGGGGGAGATGCACCAGGAATGAATGCTGCCATTCGGGCTGTAGTCAGGACTGGCTGTCACTATGGATTAACCGTATACGGCGCTCAACTAGGTTACCAAGGATTAGTCAACCAGAAACTTACCTTGCTGGATCCCTCTAGTGTAGCAAACTGTATTCAGTATGGTGGAACTATTCTAAAAACAGATCGTTGTTTAGCCTTTTATGAAAAAACAACACGCGATCAATGTCGTGCATTTCTGCGAACAGAAAAAATAGATGGCCTCATTGTAATTGGTGGTAATGGTACCTTTCAGGGAGCAGCTCGACTTGCAGAAGAAGGCGGGCCTGCAGTGATTGGGATTCCTGGAACTATTGATAACGATATACCGCAAACAGACTATACTATCGGTTTTGATACTGCACGCAATACAGCGTTACAAGCTATTGATAAAATAAGAGATACCGCCTCAAGCCATGATCGTAATTTTTTAGTAGAAGTCATGGGTCGTCAATCCGGTTTTTTAGCTGTTGATGTAGGAATCGCAGGCGGCGCAACCATCATCATCATTCCTGAATTTGCCACGCCGATTGACTTAATCGTACAGAAAATTACTCAACATAAAAGACAGAAACAAAACTCAATTATTGTCGTTGCTGAAGCGGAGCAACCCGGTAGAAGCATAAAAATAGCAGAACAATTGGAAACCCTCACCCACATCTCTTACCGAGTATGTATTTTAGGCCATATGCAACGCGGTGGGTCCCCTACTACCGCAGATCGACTCATTGCCTCACAGATGGGTTATCTTGCTATTAAGGGGCTGATGGACGGCATATCTTGCAAAATGACAGCTATGCAACAAGGCAAACTGTTATTAGCACCTTTTCCTGAAAAACAGGCTGATACGCGAATATTTACCGCAAAAGAGCTACTTGAATTAAACGATATTTTGTGCGCTTAATTATCGCCTACACCCATTCCTTCGCTTGCAAAAATTCTGTATAAAGACTTGCTTCACGACTTCCTTCTTCGGGATGCCAGTCATATTTCCATGTAATAGCCGGAGGTAGTGACATCAGAATAGATTCCGTCCGACCGCCTGATTGTAATCCAAATAATGTTCCACGATCATATAACAAGTTAAATTCAACATAACGTCCACGACGATAATGTTGAAAATCACGTTCACGCTCACCAAATAAACGTGCTTTACGCTTTGCTATAATAGGCTGATACGCTTCGATAAAATGATCGCCGACAGAACGAATAAAAGCAAAAGATGCATCAAAACCCCATTCATGTAAATCATCAAAAAAGAGTCCACCGATGCCTCGCGGTTCATTGCGATGGGTTAAATAAAAATACTCATCGCACCATCGCTTAAATGCGGGATAAACATCCTTACCAAAAGGATCGCATGCTTTTTTTGCTGTGGAATGCCAATGTACACAATCCTCCATAAAACCGTAATAAGGCGTTAGATCAAATCCACCACCAAACCACCAACAGTTATTTCCGTCTTTTTTTTCAACCTGTATAAAGCGCACATTCGCATGCGCTGTTGGAACATACGGGTTAAGAGGATGAACAACCGCAGAAACACCCATCGCTTGAAATGGACAATCTATCAGATCTGGCCGTTTTGCCGTTGCAGCAGCGGGCAATGACCCGCCTCGCACATGGGAAAAATTAACACCTGCTTTCTCAATGACATTTCCATCTGTTAAGATTCGCGTTAAGCCACCGCCACCCTGAGGATAATCCCAGGTATCTTCTTGAAATGCTGCTTTGCCATCTTCCGTTTCCAAAAAACAACAAATACGATTTTGCAGCAGAAACAAATAATTCTTAACAATTTCCACAGCCATTTATATTCTTCTCAAGTTGCAAAACAAAACTATAATCATATAATACAGCTCCTCAACACCCAAGTAATGGAGCCTACTGTGACTTCAATTGATACATTAAAAACTCGTCGTACGTTAGCAGTGAATAATACGAATTATGATTATTTTAGTCTGCCTGCTGCCGAGCAATCCGGTTTATCCGGTATTGGTAAGCTACCCTGCTCGCTTAAAATTTTACTTGAAAATCTGCTTCGCCACGAAGATGGCAAAAGTGTCACGCTAGAGGATATTACAGCACTGACTGCTTGGTTAAAAGACAAAAAATCTGACCGAGAAATTGCTTATCGGCCAGCACGTGTGTTAATGCAAGATTTCACCGGCGTACCCGCTGTAGCTGATCTTGCAGCAATGCGTGATGCTATTAAAAAAATGGGCGGCAATCCTGATAAAATCAACCCCCTCTCTCCTGTTGATCTTGTAATAGACCACTCTGTCCAAGTGGATCAATACGGAACAAAAGAGGCATTAAACATAAATGCAACCTTAGAAATGCAACGGAACCGTGAACGTTATGCATTTTTACGTTGGGGTCAGAAAGCTTTTCAAAATTTTCGTATTGTACCACCTGACACAGGTATCTGTCACCAGGTAAATCTTGAATTTTTAGCCAAAACTGTATGGACTGATGAAGTAAATGGTAAAATCATTGCTTATCCTGACACCTTGGTAGGCACAGATAGCCATACAACCATGATTAATGGTCTAGGCGTATTAGGTTGGGGTGTGGGTGGTATTGAAGCAGAAGCAGCGATGTTAGGCCAGCCTATTTCTATGTTAATTCCAGAAGTCATAGGCATAAAACTCATAGGTAAATTACAGGAAGGGGTAACCGCCACCGATTTAGTTCTGACGTTAACGCAATTACTACGTAAAAAAGGCGTAGTAGGTAAATTTGTTGAATATTTTGGCCCTGGCTTATCTGGCTTGCCGCTTGCTGATCGGGCAACCATTGCTAATATGGCTCCCGAGTATGGTGCAACATGCGGATTTTTTCCGATTGATCAAGCAACAATAGATTATTTACGCTTAACAAGCCGTGATGAACAATTAATTACTTTGGTTGAAGCCTATGCAAAAACACAAGGCATGTGGCACACAAAAGGTAAGGAAGATCCCCTCTTCACAGATACGCTTGAACTTGATCTTGCAACGATCGAGCCAAGTTTAGCGGGCCCAAAACGCCCACAAGATCGTGTGCCCCTGGCGCAAATCAGCCCAACCTTCGATAAATTATTAGCCGAGGCCAATCGTTTAGCAGAAAAAAATCAAGCCCATCCTACGCAAGATGGATATGCTTTACATCATGGCGACATAGTGATTGCAGCAATTACTAGCTGTACTAATACTTCTAATCCAAGTGTATTACTGGCCGCAGGAATAGTTGCAAAAAAAGCTGTAGAAAAAGGTTTAAAGCGCAAGCCTTGGGTTAAATCATCACTTGCTCCTGGGTCACAAGTTGTCACGCGTTATCTGCAAGAAGCAGGATTGCAGCCTTATTTAGATGAAATTGGTTTTGACCTAGTAGGGTATGGCTGCACTACCTGTATCGGTAATTCAGGCCCCCTCCCCGAAGCTGTAGCTGAAACAGTCACACAGCAAGATATCGTCGTCTCTGCGGTACTTTCTGGCAATCGCAATTTTGAAGGGCGTATTCACCCATTAGTTAAAGCGAATTGGTTAGCATCCCCTCCTCTTGTCGTGGCATTTGCCTTAGCAGGCACGGCTCAAATTGATTTAACGAAAGATCCTATTGGACACACCGACACGGGTCAGCCTGTCTATCTCAGAGAAATTTGGCCAACGAATGCGGAAATAGCTAAAGCACTCGCAAAAATCAGCAGCAACATGTTCCGCGAACAATATGCTGATGTATTTGCTGGAACACCTGATTGGCAAGCCATTCAGACTCCTGATAGTAAAACATACGCATGGCAAAACGATTCAACTTATATTCAACACCCTCCTTTCTTTACATCCATGCAGCCTGTTCCAGACCCAATTCATGATATCAAAGACGCACATATACTCGCTGTACTAGGAGATAGCATCACAACAGATCATATTTCTCCTGCGGGCTCAATTAAGCAAGACAGTCCTGCGGGTAAATATTTATTGTCGCAAGGTGTAGCCATAAAAGATTTTAATTCTCTTGGTGCGCGTCGCGGTAACCATGAAGTAATGATGCGCGGCACATTTGCCAATATTCGCATTAAAAATGAAATGTTATCCGGCATGGAAGGTGGGTTGACCCGCCATGTTCCAACGGATGAAATCATGTCAATTTACGATGCAGCAATGCGTTATCAACAAGAAAAAATTCCGCTTGTTATTGTTGCTGGAAAAGAATATGGCACTGGTTCATCACGTGACTGGGCAGCAAAAGGACCAAAATTATTAGGGGTCACTGCTGTGCTTGCCGAAAGTTTTGAACGTATTCATCGTTCTAATTTAATTGGCATGGGAATTTTACCACTCGAATTTTGTGACGGTGTAACACGTAAAACATTGAAATTATCCGGTAATGAGAGAATCGATATTTTGGATTTAAATGATAACCTTAAACCACGCATGAAAATGCGAGCCATTATTCATAGTCGGGATGGTGAAAAAAAAGAAATTTCAGTTTTATGTCGAATCGATACATTTAACGAGATTGAATATTATTGCAATGGTGGTATCCTGCAGTATGTTCTACGTAATATGCTGCGATAAACCTGAAACTAAAATATTGCAATACTTAACCAGCCTAACAAATTGCATTGACGTGAAAATAATTGAGGAAAACCATGCGCAACAACTCTATCATCAGCTGCAGCATTGGCAACATTTTAGAATGGTATGACTTCGGATTATTTACAATCTTTTCTCCATTGTTCAGCCAATTATTTTTTCCACACGCTGATCCAACTGCAGCGCTATTAACAACTTTTTCTGTATTTGCTATTGGATTTTTTTCTCGCCCGATCGGCGCATTACTTTTTGGCTACTTAGGAGATACCAAAGGAAGATCAAGAACATTACGATTATCCGTATTGATGACTGCGTTTCCTACCTTATTAATTGGCTGTCTTCCCACCTATAAAACCATGGGCATTTTAGCGCCTATCTCATTAGTTATAATACGTATTTGGCAAGGCATCAGCATAGGCGGTGAATTCAGTGGAAACATTATCTATCTCGGTGAAAGCTCACCCTCTTGCCATCGATCATTTTATACTTCTCTTGCAGCGAGTGGAGCTAATATTGGATTTTTCTTAGCAATGCTAGTCGGTATTATATCAAACTCTTTATTTAATGAGACCACACTACATAACTGGGGTTGGCGTATGCCTTATTTAATCAGCGGAGTGCTATGTTTAATAATTTATATTACTCGATTAAAATTAGCTGAAACAACTGTTTTTCATGAGATGCAAAAAAATAATTCTATCGTTAAAAATCCTATTAAATTTGTTCTTAAAAATAATCAACATGATTTATTGCGTACACTCGGCTTGATTTGCATGGGCAGCACTTTTTATTATTTTATTTTTTCTTATATTCCAATTTTTCTTAATGAAAATTTATGTTTTTCACTGACCAAAACAACACGGATCGAAAGTTTCTTTATTGCCGCGATGATTTTATTCGTACCGCTCGCTGGATTATTGAACGATAAAATAGGACGATACAGAATGTTATTATTTAATGCGATTTTTATTTCTGCTATTACCGTCCCAAGTTATTATTTATTACATCAAAACAATATAATCATTATTGCATTACTGTTATTTGTTTTAACTATTGCAAGCTCGCTAGAGCAAGGCACTACACCAGCAGTCTTGGTAGAAAATTTTCCTCCCTCAGCACGCTACACAGGGATATCGCTCGCTTACAATATTGGGAATGGATTTTTAGGAGGAAGCGTGCCATTGATTTGCGTATGGTTAGTTAATAAAACCCATTTTCTATTAGCGCCTGCCTTTTATATTGCATTATGTGCAATGATTACCTTATTGTTTGCCCTTAAACTTACCCTTGTCAAATCAGGACATAAAACATAGCCTATCGCTAACTTAAATTAGAAAATGAATATTCATGTATTGGCAAAAAAAGTACCATACCTAAGGGAGCACAAAGATGCTGCATGAAAACCCTCTCCTTTGTTTAGATGGGCTTCGTGTGTTGGTGAGTGGCTCGAGCGCTCAAGGAGAAAAATTAGCTGAACATATTACAAAATCCGGCGGACAACCTATTCTTTTTCCTACCATTAACTTTGTTTCTCTGCTAAATGATTCAGCACACTTAGAAGAAATCAAAAGTCTAGGTGAACAAGAAATACTTATTTTTCTTAGTCCACGCGCCGTAGACACCTCAAAACCGTTATGGAAGACTTATTCGCCCCATTTTCCAGATAAAATCAAAATCGCAGCCATTGGCCGAGGAACAGCATTAACATTAAAACAAGCTGGATTGCCTGCCGCTCTCTGCCCGCAGGAATGGAATAGCGAAGGATTATTAGCCATGCCAGAACTTCATTCCATAAAAGGAAAAAAAATAGGAATTATTCGAGGCGAAGGCGGAAGAAAATTGCTCGCAGAAACACTTGTTAAAAGAGGTGCAATAGTAAAACAGTTTGTGAGTTATCGCCGCACGCTACCCGCGTCTACCCACACTACTCTGCTTTTAAAACAACTAAAACAAGGCACGATAGATATTGTTATCTGTCTATCAAATGAAGGATTAAAAAATTTAATAGAAATCATTGGGCCTGAAGGATATTCTTATTTAAAAAAATTACCCTTACTCGTCATCAGCGAACGTATTAAAGCATATGCAGAAAAGTTAGGATTTGAAAAACAACTTCTGATAGCTCGAAATGCGCAAGCAGAATCCATATTACTTGCATTACATGATTACAAACGTGATAACACGACGCCCTGAATAGAGGTAAAAATAATGAAAGGAAACACACTAAGAATAGGTACGCGTGGCTCACAACTCGCTCGGGTGCAAGCTAATATAGTCGAAAAAACATTAAGGGAAACATTTCCTCAGTATGAAGTAGAAATAAGTATTATCAATACTAGCGGTGATCTTGATTTAAAAAGCCCGCTTTATGAAATTGGCGGAAAAGGAGTTTTTATTAAAGAGCTTGAAGTTGCCTTACTCAATAATAAAATCGATCTTGCTGTTCATTCCTTAAAGGACGTAACAGCAGTCCTCGCAAAAGGCTTACAGCTCACTGCTTTTATTAAACCAGAGGCTATCTCCGACTCGCTCATTTCTTCCAACTATTCTAGCTTCAATTCTTTACCGCCTAATGCGGTTATCGCAACAGGAAGTTTACGACGAAAAGCTATGTTAAAAAAAATCAGACCTGATATAAAAACTATCGATATTCGCGGACATGTTGAAACACGCATTAAAAAACAGCGAGAAGAAGGTTATGACGGCGTTATCCTCTCAACAGGCGGGTTGCTTAGATTGGGGCTTGCACATTTGATCACAGAAGAATTTAATCCCCTTATCTTTTATCCTGCTCCAGGCCAAGGAGTGATAACAATAGAAACACGGATAGATGATGAAAGAACTAACGAAATTTGCCGTGCATTAAGCAATCAAGAACAAGAAACGATTTCTAGAGCACAGCTTGCTTTCTTACAAGAGGTAGGATTTGACTGTAAAGCACCACTTGGCATCCATACGATTATTGAGGGAACTCATTTGTATTCAAAAATTTTTCTCGCTGATACATCCATGCAATCTTTTTTAGAAAAAGAAATATCATGTCCACAAGACAACTACTCAGCCAAGATGCGCGAACTTGGGCAACAATGCTTGACTTGGTATAAGAGCCTGCTCAATATCTCTTAACCCGCTGCAACCAAGCAGCTACTTCTTTCGCATAATAGGTAATAATACAATCTGCACCAGCCCGATGAATTGCAGTTAATACTTCTAAAACACTTTTGCGTTCGTCTAACCAACCTTTTTCAGCAGCCGCCTTGAGCATAGCGCATTCACCGCTGGTATGATAAGCACATAAAGGCAATTCAGGATAAGCTTGTTTGACACGCAGAAGAATATCAAGATAAGTATAAGCAGGTTTTACCATGAGCATATCGGCACCTTCTGCAATATCAAGCGCACATTCCCGCACAGATTCATGCGCATTAGCAAAATCCATTTGATAAGTAGATCGATCCCCAAATTGAGGAGCACCTTCTGCAGCTTGACGAAAAGGACCATACATAGCTGAAGCATATTTAACAGAATAACTCAGGATAGGAATAGTTTGATATCCGTTTTCGTCTAAAGCATTCCGTATTGTCTGCACCATACCATCCATACTTCCGCTTGGTGCAATAATATCTGTTCCCGCTTTAGCATGACTAACGACTTGCTTTGCCAACAACGCTAAAGTTTGATCATTATCAATACTAGCTTCTTGATTTGCTTCAAGCCGCCTTACAACACCACAATGACCATGATCCGTATATTCGCATAAGCATATATCCGAAATCACAAGAAGATGAGGTGCGATTTTTTTAATAACAGGAATAGCTGTCTGGATAATACCGTGATCTGAATAAGAGTCTTTTCCTAAAGGATCCTTGTACTCAGGGATACCAAATAAAATAACGTTCTTAATACCTAATTTCAAAATGCTTTCTATTTCTTCTTCTAACATGTCTACGCTAAATTGATAATGACCCGGCATAGAGGAGATCGCTTTTTTTATTCCTGAGCCATATCGAATGAATAATGGTAAAATGAGCTTATCGAGAGACAGAGAGGTTTCTTTGACTAACCCCCTGATGCTAGCCGATTGCCTTAACCGCCGTAAGCGCGTTTTTGGAAAATAACTATATTGACTCACTCGTGCACCCTCATTCTTTTAACTATATTGAGACCAAATACTATAGAAGCAATCTGCAGATGACGCAATAATCTAATATGACGTTCTCTTGTAAATCTGGTATTTTACGCTTTTAAATTTTAATCGGAACTATGATATATATGAACCACTCTGAAAAACTCTTCCAACAAGCAAAGCAGTATATTCCTGGCGGAGTCAATTCACCGGTACGCGCTTTTCAAGGCGTCGGCGGCGATCCTATTTTTATTAAAGCAGGTGAAGGCGCTTATATAATCGATGAAGATAATCACAGATATATTGATTACGTTGGTTCATGGGGCCCTATGATTGTAGGACATGCAAATCCCCACATTATAGAAGCTGTTAGCAAATGCTTAAAACATGGATTGAGCTTTGGTGCCCCCACAGAGTTGGAAATTCAGTTAGCAGAAAAAATTTGTAAACTCATCCCCTCTATTCAAAAAGTAAGAATGGTAAGCTCTGGCACTGAAGCAGTCATGTCCGCCATTCGTCTCGCACGCGGTTATACAAAAAAAAATAAAATTCTAAAATTCGCAGGTTGTTATCATGGGCATGCTGACTCTCTTTTAGTTTCTGCAGGTTCAGGAGCACTCACCTTAGGAGTACCCAGCTCAGCCGGTGTTCCAGAAAGCATAGCTCAACATACGTTGATTGCTGAATATAATCAACTGGACACGGTAGAAACGCTCTTTAAAAAATATGGTGCCGATATTGCTGCTATTATTGTCGAACCTGTGGCGGGCAATATGAATTGCGTTTTGCCTAAAGAAGGATTTTTAAAAGGCTTACGTCATATTTGCGACCAATATGAAAGCCTATTAATTTATGACGAAGTCATAACAGGTTTTCGCGTGGCTTTAGGAGGCGCACAAGGCCATTTTAATCTCAAACCTGACTTGACTATTCTAGGCAAAATCATTGGCGGCGGTATGCCAGTAGGTGCTTTTGGCGGGCGTGCTGATATCATGGATAAAATTGCTCCGCTCGGCCCCGTATATCAAGCTGGAACCTTATCGGGTAACCCTATTGCAATGACAGCCGGATTAGCAACACTTGAAATTGTATCAAAGCCCGCTTTTTATCGTAACTTAGAAAAAAAAGCAATAACATTAATCACAGGATTAAATGATCGGGCAACCCAAAAAAACATTCCATTTTTAGGTGTTGCTATTGGAGGGCTTTTAGGATTTTTCTTTACAGAGAAAAAAGAAATCGTAACTTTTAATGATGTAAAAGCGTGTCATGTTGAAATGTTCAAACAGTTTTTTCATGGAATGCTGCGAGAAGGCGTGTATATCGCTCCTTCAGCGTATGAGGCTGGTTTTATTTCTTCTGCGCATGGAGATATCGAAATCGAAAAAACATTACAGGCTGCTGAAAAAGTGTTTGGACGACTTCATTTCTAATAACAAGTTTATTTAAAAATTCAGAGACAAATTTATGTTAGAACTTAAGAACGATCGCTTACTACGCGCACTACGGCGTGAACCAGTTGATATGACACCTGTATGGATTATGCGTCAAGCTGGTCGATACCTTCCAGAATATCGTAAAGTACGCGAGCAAGCAGGCAGTTTTATGGAATTATGTAAAACACCTGAATTAGCATGCGCTGTTACCATCCAACCTTTAGCACGCTTTCCTCTTGATGCAGCAATTTTATTTTCAGATATTTTGACTATTCCAGACGCAATGGGATTGGGCCTGAATTTCAAAGAAGGCGAAGGTCCCGCATTTGAACGGCCATTGCAAAACGCTCAGGATATTCAAGCACTTGGCATCCCTGATCCCGAAGTGAGTTTACGTTACGTATTGGATACTATTCGCATGGTACGACATGAACTTGCAGGCAAAGTACCGCTAATTGGTTTTTGTGGAAGCCCCTGGACCATGGCATGTTATATGATAGAGGGTCAAAAAAGCAGAGAATTCCAGACTATCAAGCACATGATACGTGAACAACCTAGGGTTTTGCACAAGCTATTGGATATTTTAGCGCAAACAGTCAGCCTGCATTTTAACGCACAAATTAAAGCAGGTGTGCAAGCAGTCATGTTATTTGATACCTGGGGAGGTATGTTAGACACACAAGATTATTTGGAGTTTTCACTACGTTACGCTAAACAAATACGCGCTAACTTATTAGACGAATATCAAGGTAAAAATATTCCTACTATTTTATTTACCAAAGGCAGCGGATCGTGGTTAGAACCTATGGCTGAAGCAGGTTATGATGCTATTGGGCTGGATTGGCTTGTAGATTTAGGCGAAGCAAGGCAACTTATTGGCAATCGGGTAGCATTACAAGGTAATATGAACCCGGAATTTTTATATCATTCACCGGAAGAAATCAAAACGGAAGTGGGGCGCATTCTACAATCCTATGGATCAGGATCAGGACATGTTTTTAACCTGGGCCATGGCATCCTCCCCGATGTATCACCTGATCACTTAAGCATACTCATTGATGCCGTGCATTCTATGAGTCGACCTTATCATATAGTAGATAACATGGGATAGGTCACAAATAGCGCGCAGTTGGCATACAG
>CAZAEO010000062.1:0-13023 GCA_964484285.1 uncultured Coxiellaceae bacterium
AGATTCAGTGCAGTAGACCTTCGCAGCAGGTTACAACTGCCGAATTTAGGATTATTGTCCTTCTAATATGAATACCATGCAATAGACTTTGCATATACATTTATTTAGGTTACGATAACCGGTTTAATTTTATTATTAACTTAAAATCATTAAGGAAAGCTAAACTATGCGTAAATATCTTTTAACTGCCGCTATGACCGGCCTTTGTCTAATCGCTGTTACTGCTTGTGAACAAAAATCAAATGACAATAATACCAATGGTGATAGTGCAACTGTTCAAACTACTGCTCAGGACAACACCAGTGCTGTAACGCCACCTGTTGCAACAGACACCTCAACAAGCAGCCAAGCAACCCAATCGCAGGATTCAAGCACCACGGCACCGGCAATGAACAATGCGGCAGCATCTACTACTGATAATACTGTTACCCCAACTGCACCGACACCAAGCACAGACACGACTGGCGCGAATAACGCCGTCACACCTGCAACAAATAGCAACACAGGTACAGACGCTTCTACTACTAACACCAATTAATATTTAGAACTCTCTGTGCTTCCGTTTAAAATCTAACGGAACATTTTGCGGCTGTAGCAATCCAGAGTAACTGGATTGCTACAGTGACAGCCAGTGAATGATATCATCCGCTACTGCACGCACGCTGCGTTTATCCGTTGAGACTTGAAAATCAGCAACTGTTTGATAAAGTGGTTCTCGTTCGCCCTGAAGCTTTTCTAATACTTCTTGACGATTTTCCACTCGCAATAAAGGACGCCGACTATCGTTTAGCGTTCTGGTTTCTTGATATTTAAGCGATACCTCCAGGTACACAACCACACCATGATTTCGCAAAATAGTACGACATTCCTCCGATAAAATCGTGCCGCCCCCTGTGGCCAAAACAATATTAGATAAAACAGCTAATTCAGCAACAACAGCTTCTTCTCGTTTGCGAAAACCCATTTCTCCTTCTAAATCAAAAATCCAGCCGATATCCACTCCTGTGCGTTTTTCAATTTCCTCATCCGTATCATAAAAATCCATATCTAACTGCGCTGCTAGATATTTTCCAACGCTGCTCTTACCCGCACCCATTGGGCCAATCAAAAAAATATTTTTACGTTTTGTAGAATGATTCACGCGCAATATCTTCCTTTTCCTCTTTGTTTTTGGTTTTAAGGCAGCCCTTAGTTAAGAGGTATACATAATTTTGGGTGTAACAAAAACTAACAACTCTCTTTTATTTTCAATGACATTGTGCTGTCGAAATACCCATCCGACAAGCGGAATCTTATCTAAAAAAGGGACACCCTGTTTTATATTATCTTTATTAGACTCGAAAATACCGCCAAGAACAATTGTTTGCCCGTTAACTGCCAGCACACTCGTCGTAATTTGTCTGGTAGTAATAGCAGGCACGCCAAGCACGATTCGATTGCTGGGTTTGTCCTGATTAATTTGCAATTGCAGCAAAACTCGATTATCTGGCAATATCTGGGGTGTTACTTTTAAACTTAACACCGCTTTTTTAAATGCGATCCCTGTTGCACCGCTGCGACTGATCTCTTGATAGGGAATCTCCTCCCCTGATTCAATAGAAGCCGCCTGTTGATTAGCTGTAAATAAACTAGGGCTTGAAATTAATTCTCCATGCCCCGTATTTTCAAGCGCAGCCAGCTTGATATCTAGCAATGCTCCATCAGCCAATTTCGCTACGGCCAATCCATAATGAGCTGGAGATGTTTGTGAATTAAAAAAACCTTGATCTTGATTAGCCTGCACTGCTGCTACTGCAGAAAAACTGATCCCTAATTCTCGCTCAAAATCACTATCCACACTTGCCAACCTCGTTTCAATCAAGACTTGTTTTACAGGAATATCTACGTGCTTTATTAAGCGATTAATGCTATTAAGATGCTCTCTTGTGTCTTGCACACACAATTGATTGGTACGCGTATCACTATGTACATAACCGCGCTTCGATAGCAAAGAACTATTACTGTCTTGTATTAAGTGCGCAATATCTTCAACGCGCGCATAATGAATTTGCCAAACTTGCAATGTCAAAGGAACAGTCGCCATCACTATTTCTTGTAATTTCAATTCTTCCGTTTTGTCGCGCACGAATTCCTCGCGTGACACAACAAAGAATATATTATTTTCTTGATATTGAATTAAATTACGCGACTTTAATACCCATTCAAACGCTTTTAATACAGTAATATCGTGTAAATGTAATGAAATGTTTCCTGTAACTAATGGACTAATAATAATATTTTTTCCTGACAATTTTGCCAACATATGCAATGCGTCTTGCACAGATAGGCTTTGCAAATCAAGCGAAATCTTTTTTTCGCTCTCCTTCAAAGAATGTGCAAATGAAAATGAGAAATAATTTAATGAAAGAAAAAATAACATAATGATTAAATACTTGTTAAAATGAGTCATGCTGCTCCCTTGGTTTATTTTTTTATACGTGATGCAATAAAAACATCAAAATGATTTTTTATTTGTATGACATGATTTAATTTACGCAATACGATGGCTTGCTTATTAATTTCAATGACGCTCGCAAATTCTTTGCCCAACACATCTCCCGTGTGCACAAATAGCGAATCCCCATTAGGCAACATAACAATACCGCTTAATTGTTTATCGCGTAACACATAACCCACCAAACGCATTTGTTGAATAGAAAAAGAATTAAATGAGATTGATTTTCTATTAGAAACTTGATCATCCATAACAAATGGATCCACCCAAGTATGCTGAATAAATAACGATGATTTTTGCGTAGCTTCTTCAGAAGAAAAACCAAACACAATTAACTTTAACAATAAATTTACCTGTCGATGATCATCAAGCAATACAGCACGGTCTATTGACCATACAAGATGATTTTTGGCTAGACTTTGAAAAAAATGCATCGCATTATTAAATTCTCCTGTTAATAACGCATCAACTATCATGTTATTATCAATATTCCGTAGATCTTTAGTTATCTTGATTGATCGAAGCATAACGCCACTTTCTTGAATCGCGTTTGCTAATTTTTCTGTTATTATTTTTTCATCATGAAGGAGCGCGATATGATCAACACTATGTTGAGCAGGAACATCACTATTTTCTGTTATTTTTTTCTGCAGAATGATTTCTGATCGATGCACAGATATCAACTGATAAACAATATTGACAATATCTATCATGCCTGCCAAAAAAATAATGACTGATAGCCCAACTAACCATTTCGTTTGATACATGAATGCTCATTCCAAGATACGCTTTATTGAGAGAACCAACTGTTGATTTCAATAAGACAATAGCAATAAGAAAAAAATAACGTTTACTGGCTGATAATAAGAAAAAATTTTAGTGAGTTCAATTTTTGATTTTGCTCTACCTTGACAATATGAACATCTAGCTCATGAGATAGATGTTGGTTTGCATCATCGATCCAACGTAATAAATCAACCATGCTTCTTCCGTAACCTATTATACTTATCTGCTGGGCAGTATAATTTATTTTTGTTAACTGTAGATGATAAATACTAGAATGGCTTACTTCATTCATCAATACAAACCATTTACGTTCTACAGCATGCCCTTGCTCAAGTAAATTAACATTGTGTTGTTCCATATCGGCAGAAAAAACATTTTTGTTATTTTGCTTAGCTGCATACTGACTTTGCAAATCAACGAGATACAAATTCTTTTTTTCAATTACCGTTAAAAAATGCTGATGCGCAACGATCACACCTATCAAAAATAATCCGGCCATCAATCCGCACAATAAGATACATTTCTGTCGTTTTTTTGCATTTACATAGAAACGCCATGGTAATAAATTAATTTCTACCATACTGGATAACGCCGCATAGTTAATCCAAAAGCACTTATCAATCTTGGCGCTTTGGCATAAAATTCTTGCTTATCAAGGTATGCAGCAAGCATGATGAACAAAAATGGATTGGCCACTTCAACATGAAACCCCAATTCATTCTGCACAATGTGTTTAAAGTGCACGATATTTTTTAAATTCCCCATCAAAAAAATCTTCTTCTCGTAAAATAACTTAGTTTCAGTAGAAAATAATTGTAATCCATGTTCAATTTTCTCTACCATGCTTTCTTCATCACTCATAGTGAATTGATGAGAAAAGATAATTTTTTGTTGTTGTAATACAATTAATTGCAACAAAACTGAATCCACCACAACAATGATTTGCACCTGCTCTGACGGATAAGCAAAATGCATGGCACGTGCGAGCGCATAAATATCCACATCGACCACGCGCACCTTCAAACCTGCCGCTTCTACTATTGTCACGAACGATTTAATTTGTGCCGTTCTGGCCGCAATAAGTAACATATTCTTTTCTTGACCCATCAATCTGACATAATCAAAATTCAATTCTTCATGGATACCTGGTACATAGCGTTCGATATTACCTGAGATTTCTGCTTCACATTCTTTGTCAGTCAAATAATCTGGTAATTTAATTTTTTTACGAATCACAAAAGATGCAGGTAATCCAATCGCGGTATCACAATTTTCTGCGTGAGCCATCTCTACCAATCTTTTAATAATATCGATCATTCGTGTGGATTGATCTATTTTTCCATCCATAATCAAATCAGCTGGAATAGGGACTACAGCAAATCCTTTTAAAATAATCTTTTGCGTAAATCGCTTTACTTTAACCAACGTAAATTGATTGCCGCACAGTGCAAGTCCAGCTACAACAGACTGTTTAAAACAGGAAAACAACGTCACGGGTTTCTCCTTGCAAATTAAGAAAAACAGGAAAATAAAGGTATATCCCTTTCGCATGCTTTCAGACTGGAGCACGGGACATAGTGTGATAAGTAATCTTGGGATAAAACTCAGAATAAAAAAGAAAAGAATAGCTTAATATATTGGCTACATTTGTAGTAAAATGCAAGTTTGTTATTAAAATTTTAACATTACTACCTTATGATATCTATTTGGCGTCTTTTGCAAAGGCTATTTGTGTATGGACTGCTTTGCGCAGCGGTACTCATTGTGGGTGTCGGTTATTACATTGAATTCCAATTACCTGATATCGATGCACTCAGCACCATACAGCTACAGGTACCCTTACAAATTCTTTCCCAGGATGGCAAGCTCATTGCAGAATATGGAGAAAAACGCCGAATTCCCGTACCGTACAACCAAATTCCTCCACAACTCATTCAAGCTGTACTTGCAACAGAAGATCAACGTTACTTCCAACACCCCGGCATAGATATCCCTGGGCTTGCACGCGCAAGCCTTATCCTTATTACTACCGGCAAAAAAATTCAAGGTGGCAGTACGATTACCATGCAGGTAGCGCGCAGTTTTTATTTAAATCCCAAAAAAACCTTTGGCCGTAAATTACGGGAAATTCTGCTCGCTCTTAAAATCGACCACAAACTTAGCAAACAAAAAATCCTGGAACTTTATCTCAATAAAATCTTTCTAGGTAATCGGGCTTACGGTGTTGCTGCTGCTGCGCAGGTCTATTACGGCAAGACGCTTGATCAACTCACCCTTGATCAATACGCAATGCTCGCTGGATTACCTAAAGCGCCTTCTACCCTTAATCCTCTCGCTAATCCTGAAGCGGCGAAAAAACGTCGAGATCACGTATTATCTCGCATGTATGAAGTAGGTTACCTTGATGAAAAAACATATAAAAAAGCGCTCACTGCCCCGCTGGATGGACATTATCATGAATTGCAAACTCAAGTAAAAGCACCTTATGCCGCAGAATTAGTTCGCCAACAGCTAGAACAAATGTATGGCGATGATATTTATACCAAAGGCTTTTATGTTTATACGACAATCGACAGTCACTTACAGGATATCGCTAATAGCTCGGTACATAACGGTCTACTTGCCTATGATCAACGCCATGGATATCGCGGCCCTGAACGCAATCTAGGCTCTCCCAATTTAACACACATGGAAGAGTGGGAAAAAACATTAACCAGCATTCCTGTTATTAACTCCTTAGAACCCGCCATTGTAGTCGATATGACTGCAAAAAATGCTACTGTTTTACGCGCCAATGGTTCGTTAGTTCTTATTCCATGGCAAGGGCTTGCGTGGGCCCGCCCTCAGGTGAATGCTAACTTTCTTGGCCGCAAACCACGTGTCGCCCACGATGTCCTAAAACTAGGCAATCTGGTACGCATCATCCAGATGCCTAATCAAACATGGTCGCTCGCGCAAACCCCCAAAGCAGAAGCAGGGGTTGTCGCTCTCAATCCATCAAATGGCGCGATCCTTGCGCTGGTAGGCGGTTTTGATTTTCAACATAGCAACTTTAACCGTATCACCGCAGCTGAGCGCCAGCCTGGCTCTAGTTTTAAACCGTTTATCTACTCTGCTGCATTAGAAAAGGGCTACACCTTAGCAACCGTGATAAACGATGCGCCGATTGTCGTTGAAAACCCCACAGACAACAGTTTGTGGCGCCCACAAAATGATGAAAAACGCTTCTATGGACCTACGCGCTTACGTGAAGCACTGATCCACTCGATTAACCTGGTTTCGATTCGTTTATTGAATCAAATTAAAATTCCTTACGCTGTGAATTACGCCCAGCGCTTTGGCTTCAGCCCATCACAATTACCACCAACGTTATCTCTTGCTCTTGGCACTGCTAATGTCACTCCGCTACAAATGGCAACAGGTTATGCTGCTTTTGCGAATGGTGGTTTCAAAATTGTGCCGTTTATTATTGATAATATCCGTGATTCTCAAGGAAATATTTTTTATGCCGCAAAACCATTGACAGTCTGCAACAATAACTGCACCCCTCCTTCCCCACAAGATTCTACGAATAGCACAGGTGACATGCATGCACCGCGTATTATTAGCGCACAAAACGCTTTCCTTATCACTTCAGCATTACATGATGTGATTCAACATGGCACCGCATTTGAAGCACGCAGTTTAAAACGTAATGATTTAGCAGGAAAAACAGGAACAACACAAAATCAAGTAGATGCATGGTTTGTAGGTTACAATCCGGACCTGGTGACTCTTGCATGGGTAGGTTTCGATCAACCACAATCTCTGCATGAATATGGGGCACAAGCTGCATTACCTTTATGGATAGAGTTCATGCAAACAGCGCTCAAAGGAAAGCCCGAACATGTATTTAATCAACCGCCGGGTATTGTGAATATTAAGATTGATCCGCTCACCGGCAAACGTGCTGCGGCAAATGATCCTGTTGCACAATTCGAATATTTTATGAAACCTTATGTACCAGACGAAGATAAAACACCTGAAGCCGGCAGAACACCACAAGATAATAATGCAACTGCTACAGAAAGTGAAGAGTTATACTGACCTTTGACATTTCTAAATTGCTTTGACAGAGTTATACTGACCTTACTTCTTATTCTAAAGAACTAAAGAATGATATGTTTAGATTAAAAATACAAAACAAACCTCAGCAAGAAATTTATATAGAAGGCAATAGTCCGCTTTAGATAGAGATGAGAAAACGTACCCTAATCTAGAAGCACTATTTCGTTTTCTCGAAAATTCAAGCAAAAGAAAAAAAAATGTTTTGCATGCTAGCGAATCGCCCGTACCTTTCGAGCATGAACTGGATAAATTTATTCCCCGTCAAGAAAATGCTTCATATTCGTTTTTTGCACTCACACACCCCCCATCTCCCAATGATGAGAAAGAAGAACTTGTTAGCGTGCCTCAAAATCGGTGGTAGATTTTTTTTTGATTGACTTTACATTCCATTTTTTGCTTTAACAATACTAGCGAAAATAAACTCTTCTTTTATTATCAAAAGCTTTGCCGATATACAACTTTTTAGATGGTGACGATCCGCTACTTTATCTGCTGCCTCGAAATATGGCTTAGCTTCTACGTATTGTTGATTTGCCAAAAATAAATTACCGCATTCAAAATTTAATTTAATGAACTGATTCTTAAATAACTCATTACTAGGGTCACGCTGCAATCTCTTTTTGTAAACATCCACTTCAGCAATAAGAGCTAGAACTTTTTGCTCAGGACTAACAGAATTAAATAATCTGCTTATTGAAGCAGTTGTTGTAGTATCAGTTTTACGACCTTCCATAACCAGATCCTCATCATTTCAAGCTTAACTTAGCTTGGGTGGTGGCGCGCCTTTCTCTTCGGGCCCCGCCAATTTTTGCTTTTGTTGTATAGCAGCATTATAAAGTTGTTCAATTTCTGTGTCAACAAAATGAACACTTATTGCTTCGAAAAGAGCTTTTAACCGCTTCAAATCACTTGCTTTTTCAGCTGAATTAAAGGGTTTTGCTAAAAACTCACTAATTTTACTCACTTTTTCCCCTGTGTTGGTCTTCCCAATCCCCATTATTCTCTGGCCTTTAATATGCACATCATCACCGATAAGCCCGCGCACATAATCTGGCAATGCTTTACGATAATCGCTTTGATTTTTTCTTCTTTTTGCAACAAATCGCTCTAGATCATCCAAATGATATTTCCCACTTTTAAACCCTTCTTCATATTTTTTACCATCTAAATATCTTAAATGCTCTTCAGCCGCCCTATGATATGCGTCTCGCAGCTTGCAATTAAACATATTCACTGATTCAAGATGTAATTTTTCTCGCTCTTCAATTAATGGTCGAACATTTTTTTGAGCCCAAGCTAATACTTCTTCTAATCCTTTTTCTTGGTTACGTTTGCTTTCTGCCAATAAGTCCATAACTTCATTTTGCATTTTTGTTACGCCCTCGTCTATAGCTTGTATTTCATCCATCGCATCCATATAAGCATGAAATTTTTTTGGCTCCACAAATTTCCCAACATAATTAGTAATCTCAAGTTTCCCGTCTTTTGTTAGCCACGGTATGTGCGGTTGTAATACCTGCATAGCTTGCGTATCTTCCGCAATTCTTGTGTTTACTCTCTCGAAGTTTTTTGTCGCATCATCTAACTCCAGTTGCAGCGCCTCCTGTTTTTTTATTTCAGATGTTTGCTTGATCGAACCCGGAAGATCTAACTTTTTTGATCGCCATTTCTCACGCTCCTCTCTTTGCTGTAGCATACTCGACTGTATGTTTTGTTTTTCATCATGCAAGCTCCGTTCCCTATCTAAAAAATCCTTAGCAGCTATCTCCAATTCTTTTAACTTCTTATAAGCTTTAATTGCTTCAGTAAGCTTTTGTTGATACTCTTTATATTTCTCCTTTAATGAGTTCGGCATAGTTTCCTCCAGGCTATATCTTAAAATATAGCATAGTTCAAGCTATTTGCTTTTCAGAAAAAACCCTAGATTTTTCAACAATGATCGATCGTCCTCGCTTAAGATAAGATCTTGCAATTGCACATATGCAAATTCATGGCGGGCAGGAAATGTTTTTCTTAGATAATCAAACGCATCGGCATTTTCTACTACTGTTTTTTTCATATGTTGTGATGTCATCATCGGATCAAATATTCGCAAAACCACATCACGCCAATGCGTTTTTGTGTATTCAAATGAAATAGTTTGGGTAGGATAAACAGGCGCAACGTTTGCGTGAGGAATAATCATTTTTTCTCGTAAAGCAGCTTGATAAATCATTTCAATGCCGCGATATTTACTTTGCACAGAATAACCAGCAATATGCGGTGTTGCTATCACTGCTAATTTAAGTATTTCAAGGTCTATGTAAGGTTCCTTTTCCCATACATCTAAACACCACAGTAATGATTGCCCATATAATTTTAAATCATCAAAGCAAATCACTTCGCCGCGTCCTGCATTCAATAACACACAATCTTTTTTTTGTCGCGACAAAAAATCACGTTGAATAAGATGGTAAGTAGGATAAGCGCCTTGCGTTGTAAGCGGAGTATGTAAAGAAATAAAATCCAAATCGACCAATTCCTCAAAAGGAGTTGTAACAATATCTTCACGGAATGGATCACATAAAACAACTTCAAAACCTAAGATTTTTAACTTCTCCGCAACGTGTGCGCCAATGTTTCCAACGCCAATGACCGCAGCACGTGGTTTTTTTTGCATAAGAAAATGCATTTTTTGCAAAGCAGCAATGACACAAATGACGTACTCTACTACTGCGATTGCATTACTGCCTTTTGTAATACTCCATTGAATTCCTGCTTTATTCAACCAATCTACATCCACATGATCAAATCCAGCTGTCACGCTACCAACAAATTTGACTGACGTATTACTTAATAAGGCAGAATTGACCTTGGTAACAGAGCGAATCAACAATATGTCTGCATCAATTAAATCATGTTGCACAATGGATCGACCAGGTTTGCGTAAAATATCTCCCTGAAAATAATCTTCAACAAACAGAATATTTTCGTCTGCAACAATTTTCATGATAAGGCTATTCCAATAAAAATAATCATACCGACCCAATTATTATTTAAAAAAGCCGCAAAACAATCACTCGGCTGACGGTTTCTAATCAGCCATTGTTGATAGCAAAACAACATTGCTGCACAAAACAGTCCAACAAAATAAATCTGGTGTAGTTTAAATAAATAACCTATATGAACCAGAACTAGAATAAATGCGGCTTGTAATAAACCAACAATCAATCGATCCTGCTTGCCAAACAAAATAGCTGTGGATTTCACTCCAATAGTCATATCATCATGACGATCCACCATCGCATAAACAGTATCATACATAATGGGCCAAATCACCGCGGCCAAAAACACTTCCCAAGCTGCTATAGGAATAACGTTGTTTACCGCCGCAAAAGCCATAGGGACTCCCCAAGCAAAAGCAATGCCTAGACCCACTTGCGGTAAATGAGTAAATCGTTTTAAAAAAGGATACACCATCGCCAATGTAGCGCCTACACATGCCAACAACAGAGTGAGTCGATTCAAAAAAAGAACCAATAAAAACGCCAGAAAAAGTAAAATAAAAAATAAAATAAGCGCTTCTTTGTTCGTCATCTTACCTGAAGCCAATGGGCGATCACGTGTACGTTCGACGTAGGGATCAACCTGTTGATCGGCAACATCATTAATGACACATCCTGCCGAACGCATCAATAAAACACCCGCCATAAAAATAAACATAATCTTTATTGCTGGCACGCCATGACTTGCCAACCAAAGTGCCCATAATGTTGGCCATAATAATAAAAATAGGCCGATCGGCTTATGTAATCGCATGAGATAACAATATTGTTTTAATTTCATATCAATTGCATATCCGGCAAAAATACTTCTGTCAAAAGCAAGGGCTTCGCTTGCAAAACAAACATAGAACGACGCGCCCATAGCCCAACAACATCTATGTTGGCAGCGTGTAACAAAGCCGCATACCAAGAAACGTGGGGATACATACAGGCAACTTCAAACTCACTCCGCCAACCCGCAGCCTCTTTAAATAAAACCGATCCCAAGGAACGATTTTTTAAAAAAGCCAATTGTCGTTGCTTACCTGTTAGCGTATGTCGCGGCAAAACCGTGCGGGCAACCATCCACTTGCACTTCTCACTTAAAATAAGCACTTCACGAATCAATGCATAATGTCGAGGCGCAATACCTAATTGTTGTCTCTCACTTAATTCCGGAACTTGCCAAGATTGATTGACTAATTGAACCTGTAAGTTATTCACGCCCTGCTGCCTTAAACGCTCCATAAAAGAACCTGCGTGCATCACCCAAGGATGCAGATAAGACGGTAAATTCACTGATGGCCGATAATGTTGCCATTTTACTTGATATGCGATTTGCATCGTTGTATGTTCGCTTTTAAGGTCAATATAATTTCAGGTTAACCATGTCTCATCCCACTATTATTATTGGCGCAGGACTCGCGGGCTATCAACTTGCACGCGAATTGCGAAAACTAGATAGTACAATGTCGCTCACACTTATCACAGCTGATGCAGGTAAATATTACTCAAAACCCCTTCTTTCGACTGCACTGAGCAGCAGCAAAACCGCTGAAACCTTATCCACCGCTACCGCTCCGGCTATGGCGCAACAATTAAATGCCGTTATCCTAACAGAGACACCTGTTAATGCAATTGATCCTGTAAAAAAAGCCATTTTAATGCAGGATAAAAAACTGTTTTACTCTCATTTGGTGTTAGCGTGTGGAGCTGATGTCATTAAACCTAATCTGCAAGGTAACGCTGCCCATAAAATACTTTCTATCAATCATCTCTATCATTATGCCGAATTTCGCGATCTCATTAAAAATAAAAAACGCATTGCCCTACTTGGCGCCGGTTTGATCGGTTGTGAGTTTGCCAATGATCTTAGCAACGTGGGCTATGAAGTGCATGTGATTGCACCCAACAATGCGCCATTGGATTTATTAATTCCTGAAAAAGTGGGTAAGCTTTTACAAACCGCATTAGAACAAAATGGTGTAACGTTTCATTTAGGCTGCATTGCAGAACGTATTGATAACACCAAAGATAATGATTACTGTCTGACTCTATCAAATGGCAGTCGTCTCAACGTAGAATTTGTCCTCTCTGCTATCGGTTTAAAACCCCATGTTGGGCTTGCCGAAACAGCCAACATAGCAATCAATCGAGGCATTCTGGTCAATCGTTATCTGGAAACCAGCGTTCCTCCTATTTATGCGCTAGGAGATTGCGCGGAGGTGGAAGGACACGTGCTTCCTTACATTACCCCGTTACTCAATTGCTCGCGCGCGCTCGCAAAAACATTAACAGGAAACCGCACCGCGGTCGATTATTCTGCTATGCCAATCACGGTCAAAACCCCTGCGCATCCCATCGTAGTTTGCCCACCGCCCAAAAACGTGTCCGGAGATTGGCAGATTGAAGCAACTAATAACAGTGTTCGCGCCTTGTTCTACGATAAACAAAAAAACCTGCAAGGATTTGTACTGACGAATAAGGCGGTCAAAGAGCACAGTGAACTTGCTAAGCAACTTCCGAGCTTATTTTAATAATATTCAGGTATAATGCGATTTATAGTAGGTAACATGGGATAGGTCACAAATAGCGCGCAGTTGGCATACAGAT
>CAZAEO010000063.1:0-12519 GCA_964484285.1 uncultured Coxiellaceae bacterium
CTTGCGAATTCTACCCCCTTCTCCTACAGTGTCAACTAGATTTGGGAAAAAATTTTAAGTAGGAGCACATTCACGTGACAAAAAAATCAAAACTGCCTAACATTGAGAACTCTTTAGCTGAAATTTCTGCTTTGATTGAACAAATGGAACAAGGAGAATTAAGTTTGGAACAATCTCTCAATCAATTTGAACGTGGTATTACACTTATCAAACACGCACAAAAAATTCTGCAAGACGCTGAGCAAAAAGTGCAGATACTTATTCAAAACAATCACGAAGAACAATTAAATAGCTACGAGAACAACGAAGAATGAAACTTGATGAATTTATCCTCACTGCACAGACACGATTAAATCAGTTATTTCAGATTTATCTGCATGATGTCGAACATCCTGCTGCTGAACTGCAAAAAGCCATTAGCTATGCAGTGTTAAGTGGCGGCAAACATATTCGTCCATTATTTGTCTATCTAACTGGACATGCACTCAACGCACCGTGGGAAAACTTAGATGCACCTGCTTGCGCAATCGAACTTATTCATGTTTATTCGCTTATTCATGATGACTTACCCGCCATGGATAACTCAGATTTACGGCGCGGCAAGCCCACCTGTCATAAAGCATTCAATGAGGCCATCGCTATCCTCGCTGGAGACGCTTTACAACCACTCGCTTTCGAAATTATTACGCAACATCCTGCTAGTTTAAGTCCAGAACAACGTGTCAACATGATTTATACTCTCAGTTATGCAAGTGGAGTTCGCGGAATGGCCGCTGGACAAGCGCTCGATTTACAAGGAACCCACTCACTGACAGATTTAACTCAAATGTACCAGCTTAAAACCAGCACGTTGTTGACTGCCAGTATCAAATTAGGAGCCATTGCTGCTAACAATAAAGATCCAGAAACGCATAATGCCTTGCAACGTTTCGCGGAATGTATCGGGCTTGCTTTTCAAATTCAAGATGATCTGCTGGACATCGAAGGTTCTACGCAACACATTGGCAAACCTCAAGGCTTGGATCACACTAACCAAAAAACAACCTATCCCTCATTCATCGGGATTGAAGAAAGCCGGCAACAGATTAACACTCTTTTTACTACCGCATTACAATCCATTGCTTGTTTAAAAGAACGAGGAAAATTACTCGAGGAATTTGCTTACTCCCTTTTACACCGCAAAAAATAGAGATGCGAAAAATAACTAAATCGGCTAAACTGCGCACAAATCAAGTGGAGAAGAGCACGCGTGTACTGCCCATTTTGTTATGCCAACGATACCAAAGTCACTGATTCGCGCTTGATTCGGGAAGGCAATCAAGTTCGTAGGCGTCGTGAATGCTTAATCTGCAAAGAACGTTTTACTACTTACGAAACAGCAGAACTTGCATTACCGCGCGTTATCAAACGTGATGGCTGTCGTGATCTTTTTCGTGAAGAAAAATTACGCGCGGGTATTTTACGTGCTTTAGAAAAAAGACCAGTAGGCCTTGAACAAATCGAAAATTCCATTAGCCGTATTCTGCACAAAGCACGCACGTGTGGTGAGCGGGAAGTTCCATCCAAGTTAATCGGTGAATGGGTCATGGAAGAATTGCATAATGTAGATCAGGTCGCTTATGTTCGTTTTGCCTCTGTGTATCGGAGTTTTCAGGACATTCAAGAATTTCGTGAAGAAGTCAGTCGTTTAGAAAAAAATAAAAATCATTCCGAAGAGGCATAAATGAATCCCACGAAAAGACGTCATGCAAGACAATATGCATTACAAGCGATGTACCAATGGCAGCTTGCTGCGGCACCCATTGCAGAAATCGAATTTGAATTTCTTGTGCATCAAATTAAACAAAAAACCGATATCGATTATTTTAAAGAACTCATTCATGCTATTCCGAAAGAATTCGACACATTGGACGAGCATATGCTGCCTTTTTTAAATCGCCCTATCACGGAAATTGATCCCGTTGAATTAGCTATTTTGCGCTTAGGGATTTATGAATTGGCAAACCGTCTTGATATACCTTACCGTGTGACGATCAATGAAGCATTAGAACTGACGAAAAAATTTGGCTCGGTTGAGGGCTACAAATTTGTAAACGGCGTGCTAGATCAAGTTGCGCGCAAGCTCCGCGCCGATGAAATAAAGGTAGTTAAAAAATCATGAATGAATTCGACATCATTCAAACCTATTTCGCATCGCAACCCTGTCAGCGCAAAGACGTCATCCTGGGAATAGGTGATGATGCCGCAATTGTACAGGTTCCTGCTGATCAACAACTGGTTATTACGACAGATACATTAGTTGGCGGTATTCATTTTTTAGCAAACACACTCCCTTTTGTCATTGGATTTAAATCGCTTGCAGTGAATTTAAGTGATTTAGCTGCCATGGGTGCAACACCTGCCTGGGTCACGCTGGCGTTAACCTTACCGGAAGCTGATGAAGCATGGTTAAGTGATTTCACACGCGGTTTCTTCGATTTAGCAACAAAATATAAAATACAACTTATTGGCGGCGATTTAACACATGGGCCTCTTTCTGTGACTGTACAAGCACACGGCCTGGTTCCCCCACAACAAGCCATTCAACGTAACGGCGCGAAAGCAGGTGATTTGATTTATGTCACGGGCACAGTAGGTGATGCTGCACTTGCTTTAGCTTTTTTACAAAAAAAAATAATGGTTCCGACGAAATACCAGGAAGAACTACAACAAAAACTAAATCAACCGACACCTCGCATTGAAATTGGCGAGCAACTGCGCACAGCTGCCAGCGCAGCCATTGATATTTCTGATGGCCTTCTTGCTGACCTCAAACATATTTTAACCCGCAGTGGTGTAGGTGCACGTATTAACGTGAACAATTTGCCGCTTTCTACTGCATTACGCGCAGCAACAACACACGAGCAAGCACTTGCGTTTGCGTTAACAGGCGGCGATGATTATGAATTATGTTTCACCGTCCCTCGTGCGAAAAAAAATCGTGTTCCCGAGAATTGTACGTGTATCGGTGAAATCACTGCATCATCTGATTTAGATTTGCGTTTTGCAGATGGCACAACATACAATCTTAATGTAGAAGGGTATACTCATTTCTAATGCGTAATCACATCAGTTCAACTATTCCTGATTCTGTATGGCAAAAGCCGCTGCACTTTATTGCATTTGGTTTTGGCAGCGGCGCTATGCCCTTTGCACCTGGTACATTTGGCACATTGATTGCTATTCCTTTTTATCTTGCTATCCAATCAGTATCACTGCATGTTTATCTGTCTTTGTTAGTATGTATTACGCTTGGTAGCATTTGGTTATGTCACCATGTCGCAAAAGAAATTAATGTGCACGATCATCCAGGAATCGTTTTAGACGAAATTGTGGGTTACCTCATCACGATGACCAACGCACCAAGTGGTATAACGTGGATTATCTTAGGGTTTATTTTGTTTCGTTTTTTTGACATTTGGAAACCCTGGCCTATTCGTTATATCGACGCACATGTATCAGGCGGCATCGGAATTGTGCTGGACGATGTGCTTGCTGGTGTGTATAGTTTTTTAATTTTACAAATAGTGGTGTATTTGTCATGACAAGCTGGTTGCCTGCTACGCTTCTATCATTGCTTAGTTTTGGTTTATGGGGATTGTTTACCAAACTTGCAGTCGTACATATTGATTCCAAGAGCGCGTTGATTTATCAAACGCTGGGAGTTGTTATCATCGGAATGATTACGCTTAACATGGCAAACTATAAACCTGCGATGGATACCAAAGGTTTAATTTATGGAATCCTGACAGGTGCTGCCTATGGTGTAGGGTGTTTATTTTATTTTATTGCAGCGAGTAAAGGAAAAATCATGACAGTGGTGACGCTCACTGCACTCTATCCACTGATCACGATCTTACTCGCTTATTTATTGCTAAAAGAAACAATCTCACTTAAACAGTGGCTAGGTATCGGTCTTGCACTGGTGTCGATTTTGTTGATGTCGGTTTAATGCTGACCGCGATGACGTAAGCCTAAGCTGCTAGGTGTGCGGCTATTGTCGTCTCCCAGGTCTGAATTTGCTTCTCCAGATGGTAGTGAATTCTGTTTCTGTTGATTCTTCTCCTCAATCAAGCCGTTATAAGGCTGCCAACCAGCGAAGATGCCATGGAGTTTAGCTGTACTAGTAGTACCACTATTCACAGGACCATGCACCTCATTGTACTCGTCACTTCCAGGGTGTTGCGGCTGTATTACATTTACTTTTACTTTAGCTTTTTCAGCAGAAGAAGAATCTACCATTTTATATCCTATACCTGCGCCAATCATGGTACCTAGCGCTGCGCCGCCTGCAATAATCTCAGGGAAATAAGGAGCTGCGAATACCAGAGGAGGAACAAAAAAACAAGCAAGCGCAGTGATCAAACCTGTTAGTAACCCGCCCACGAGACCGCCAAGGCTTAATCCTTTTATATGGCTCCAGAGACTCGGTTGAGATACTGGAACCACAGGTTCAGGTTGTGCTACCTGTCTACGCAAAAGCGGATTTTTCTCTTCTTTTTCTGCTGCAACTTCTTCTTCATCATCTGGTTCTTGAGATTGATCGAAATCAACAATCACGCTAAATAATACTGCTCCTGTAAATGTTGATTTTTTTGACTCGCTCGCGCTTGTTGATTCTGCAACAGTAGCATTTTTTTCTTCGTTACGGTCTTCAACCAATTCATCGCCAACAAACCCAAAGCCATCATCATCACCGAAGTCATCCCGCACTTCTGCAACAACACCATTACCTTCTGTTTCAATACTTCTTGTCTTTTCTATGTTTAGATTACGTGATTGGTACGTATTCTTCCACGGTTCACTGGACAGTTCTGGATGCAGAACTGTGATATCTGGATGGTTTGAAATCGTTACATTTTCTAATAAAGAACCTCGTAAAATTTGTGACACGATTTCTTTTGCAAGCCATCCATTATAAAGTCCGCAATCACTCTCATTGAATATCGGCTGCAAACCAGTATAAGTCGTTTTTTGCGACCGATAGTTTTCTTTCTTTAAATAATCTTGAACAGCATTCAGTGAATACGCTCTAGAGAAAAAACCTTTTGGATCGTAGAAATAACATTTATCATCTTGAATAACCAATTTGGTCCAATGAGTGCGTCGATTACTAAATAGCGAATACCACGGTATTCTGCATTCGCTTAAGGGAATAATAAAGGTAGTGTTTTTTTTGTTTCGTTCTATTTGCGCAATCCATGCCAGTGTTTTAGGTAACGGTGTAGTGCCTTCATTTTTATTCTCTGATTTGGTTTCATCTTCATCAGACGCCGGATTCAATAAAATAATAGATTGAGCATTCGTTTTAAATTCTGCTGCATAACACTTGTCTTGCGCTTTTCCGCCATCATGGAATAGTTGAACGGTATATTCTATTTTTGCTTCTTTAATAGCTTTATTTATGCAATAAAATTCATAATCGAACATGGTGTTTGGAGAAAGTCGTCCATCCGCATCTGTCACACCCGTTGAATTACTCTCAACTATTACAGGCTCATCATCAGAATCAGAATCAGAATCAAATTCATCTCGAGCATTAGCCATTTCTACCCCTCTTCGTATGTATATTTAATTTTATGCGTATTATCTTCCAATTATACAACAATTGAGCAAAAAAAGTATTAAAATTAAAATTATGCGAGATATTTATTCGTTTATAAATGGCTGAATAATTGGCATATTTGGAAAATGGGTTTTCATGTGGGCTTTATCTTTGGCTAAAAACAGCAATTTTAGGTTAGGGCCTGCATCTTGCGTAAAGAATACCATTAACCCTGCTTGACGTAGTTCCCAGATTTTTTGCATGGCCGTGACCGTTCCAGGTAACGCATACAAGACCGGCGGCCAGCTAGATAGCATGGTCGCATGCATGGATAAGGCATTCGATTCTGCTGTTTTGCCTAACAATAAAAAATCTTTTTCACGCACTGCCTGTTTGATGGCGGATAAATCATGCCGCACCGTTTCAGGCCATGCTGTATAGAACGGACTGGTAGCAACCGTACGCTGCATGGCAACGCGTGAACTGATTTTTTTTTCTGTATCGCTTAAGATCAATAAACCAATACACAAATCTGGCCAAACATCAGTGCATACTTCAGCATAACTGTCCATACCATCTGCCTGTGTCCCTGCATGCCATTCTACAAAACCTTGCCAAAGTGAACGACTTGCGCTGCCGCTTCCCAAGCGCGCTAAAATAGATAATTCAAGCAAAGATAATTCCCAACCAAATAATCGATCCAGCGCTTGTACGAGAGAAGCAAAACCGCATGCGGATGATGCAAGTCCCGCACCAATCGGAATATTCGTGTGAATATCTGCATGAAAACCTAACGTAGGCGTAATGCGAAATAAATTTAAAAACTCACGTAATCGTTTACCGAATGACGATTGCCAATCGAGCAACTGATCATTAATGCATGCTGTATCTGCAACATTTTCATTAACAGACAAACGAATGTTGGAACCAAAATTTCCTAATGAAATAGAAAAGCTCGATGTCATCGGTAAATTTAATTCTGTATTGCGCTTTCCCCAATATTTGCATAAAGCAATATTACTCGATGCATACGCCTCAGCCTCGGTATTGCATGGCAATAAATGTTGGCGATCTGCCAATATCGCACGCACCACATCAGTTTTTTTCACAGTACACCCCTCGCTGGGCAATTTGCACCGGTATTGTGCTTGTTGCCAAATTTTCTATTTTTCCCTTTCCTAATGCAACAACGCAATCACCTAAACCAGATCCTGAAATTTTAGCCCCTAAAATAGCGGGCTGCTGACGTAAAGAATAAATAATCTCACGCATGATGGGTGTATTCACACCTAATGCATCCATTAATCCTTGTTGAATAGTCATGACATCGCCTAACGCTTGCCAATTTTGCTGTAACACTGCCTGCATACCATCCAACGCACAATAGTGAATTGCTTGGCAAAGTTGTTTGAATAATTTAGGATGTGATGCAAATTTTTCTGTCACCTGTTGCACTGCATTAACGGTTGGTGTTTTATGTCCTGAATAAATCACTGTGATCAGAGGACTACCCGGTAATTGAGTTGCACATAAAGGATGTGCGCGATAAAAAACGATACCGCCTAACACGCACGCAGCAACATCCGCACCCGAACCTAATCCTTGCACTTGACGTACAACTTTTCTAGCGAGCCTAATCAACTCTAATTCGGAATAAGGTAAATTCAACCAAGTCAACAATGCAGAAAGCGTTGCTACTGTAACCGCTGCTGAAGATGCAAAACCCATTGTTGCAGAAAATTCAGATTCAATTTTAATTGTACAGCCTTGCGTCAGATATTTTTTCAACGTTTGTAACGCGGTCAAAACAAATTGAAAAGGTGGGACACTATTCAGTTTGGATAATCGTGTAGTCAATTGTCCTAATGCAGATTCTAAAATAACTTGATCATCAGAACGCGGAGTTAATGTCACGACCATACGTTTATCAATGGCACATAAAAGCGCATGTTTGCCGTGCAGGACGGCGTATTCACCAAGCAGCATGAGGCTTCCTGGCGCAGATGCTTTAAGCAACATGCACGCCCCGTGATTCACCTGTGATAGGCAAAATAGTATAGTGATAGCGTGCACACAATTCTGCGAGTTCCGTGATATTGTCAGTAATCACCAACACAACACCCGCTTTATCACCTGCCACTGCGCCTGCACCACATATTTTTGCAGCACCCTGAAATTTTTCTACTTCCTGAATAAAGTGTTGTACGTTTTCTGGTACCACACCAATGTTCACGAGTAATTCGTGATTGGCACGCATGGCTTCTTTGATAGCAAGTGCATTATTTAACTGCAACCCTTCATCCATCGCCATGGTGACTGCAGCAAATTCATCGCCCAAACGACTTGTCTTGAAATGAGGAGCAGCGTGTAATACACATTCGCCGGTAGTGGTTTTTGGCATACCTGTATTGATTAAATACATTGGCAAGGAAGGTACTTCGCGCTGATAAATTTCGCCGCCTTTTACTAAAATGCAACCGCCATGCAAGGACACACGCAAATCGAGACCGCTGGAATAACCGTGCTGCATATTTTCCGCTTCAAGACCTAAACGAAAAAAAATATCCGACGAAATATCGACGCGCAAATGATGCGCAATCGCATGCACGATACTCAACACCGTTGCCGCAGAAGATCCCATACCGCAGCCCATCGGAATATCTGATTGAATACGAATTCGGATTCCCTGTGTTAATTTTAAATTGAGCGTTTCAAGAAAAAGCGTAAACGCAAACTGGGCCAATTCAACCGGTTTTTGCAACACATCACGAATAGTAAAATCACCCGTCATAAAACGTTGATATTTTTGTTTAATCCGGCTTTTTAAGCGATTTAAAGCAGTAAACGTTAAGCCATGTTCATAAGCTAAATCAGATAAATCAAATGAAACCAGCGGCAACAATTGCGGTGCAGCAGTTGCAGTCACATAGCGATTTACTGCCATTGCCAATGCAGGCTGGCCGTATACTACTGCATGTTCGCCGGATAAAATTAACTTACCGGGTGCATGTACTTTCATGCAACAATCTCTCGTAAGGGATATGAAGATACACTATATTCTGCCTGTATAGCCCCCTCTTTGTACATAACCTTTTCATAAATACGCTTATGTTCGCGTATTGCACTCAAACGAAAATGACCTGTGTGATGCTGCGGTACGTCACAAGGACTGCCATCCACAGGGTAATGAAACAAATAAAATGCCTCATATTCTGCGTAAGCCAAATGAGTACGCAACGCTAATATCTTTTGATGATATGCGGTATCCAATATAGCGCGATAGCCAGGTTGTACTATCCCACTAAAATATTCTGCGACACATCCTGAGCCATAACTATAAAAACCGATACGTTTGCCTGCCAGATTTTCTTCTGCTAAATCTAACAAAGCAGTAAGTCCAATATAAAGTGAAGCTGTATAACTGTTGCCAATTTTGCGGCCATATTCGAGTGATCGGCCAATATGTTTGTAAACAATATCATCAGCCAACTTTTCCTGACCATTGATTTTGGCTAAATGCTGATGTGCTTTTTCGACCAAACGTGGTACAGGCGTGTGATAACAATAATAATCGTGTGAATCAAAATCTCGTCTGGAACAAGCATGATATTGCTGCCATGATTTTTCCAGCATCGTTAAATATAACTTACTGGAATATTTTCCTTCGACAAATGCTTCGTCAGAATAATTCGGCCGCCAAAAATCCATGACATCTTCTGTCACTACACCATATTCTGGTTCAAATGCAACAATGCGCGGATTTGCTGATAACACCATTGCAACTGCACCGCAACCTTGTGAGGATTCCCCTGGTGTACCCAAACCATAACGTGCAATGTCTGATGCAATTAGCAACACTTTTTTTTCTGGATGTTGCCGTAAAAACGGCAGTGCAAGTTGCAAAGCAAATGTAGCAGCATAGCAGGCTTGTTTCAATTCAATGACTCGAATACGTTCAGATAACCCGAGTAATCGATGCACATAAATCCCGGCCGATTTTGATTGATCAATTCCAGATTCCGTTGCAAATAATAGCATCTCTATTGAATCAAGATCCACTTGACGAAGCGCGCGTAACGCAGCATTGGCTGCCAATGTCACAATATCTTCATCAGGAGCAGGCACACCCATATTGTGTTGGCCAAGCCCGATATGAAATTTATCGGCATCCACATTCCGCTCTTTTGCCAGTAGCGCTAAATCAAATGCATAATGAGAAGTATAAAAAGCAATCGTATCAATACCAACTTTAAGCACGCGGATTCCCCTCCTTAGATTTTCGACGTTCCAACTTTAAATGTGTTTTGATTAATTCACCTGGATTTGTTTGAGCAGCTAACAAAGATAATTCACCACATAAGACAGTTCCCGCTGCAATCACTGCTAAACGTCGTGCATTTTCTCCAGGCTCACGTTCCAGAAGACAATCAAGCTGGCGCAAATTTTCGCGAACGAAATCAAACGTTTTACCGCTGCCTACTGTTCCTACAATAATATTGGGTAAAGTAACAGAAAAATATAAATCTTCGCCACGCACTTCTGCGTAGACCATCCCTTGCGAACCTTCAATAATATTTGCTGCATCTTGACCTGTTGCTAAATAAAAACCCAACAGCATATTAGCAAAATGTGCATTAGCGGTACGTATTCCACCCGCAACAATATTACCGATTAAATTTTTCTTAATGTTGAGCTGAACAATTTTTTCGGGTGTGGTTTTTAATTGTTTCTTACACAGTTCAAATGGAATATGGACTTCAGCAATGACATATTTGCCTCGTCCTAAAATACCATTCACTGCGGATACTTTTTTGTCTGTACAATAATTTCCTGAAATAGAAACATATTTCAACGTCTTAAAACGCAACAAAATCCATTCCATTAAGCGATCCGCCGCAAGGGTTGACATATTGTGACCTGCTGCATCCCCTGTATTAAACTCAAATCGCACAAAAATTAAATTACCGACCACTTGTATATGCATATCTAATAATCGCGCATAACGGCTCGTTTCAGCAATAATAGTTTGCATCGCTTCTTTATGCTGCTGCAAATTCAATACCGCCTCATAAGCATCTATCACGTTCTCTGCTTCAAGCAAGACGGAACGCGTCATGCGATCATCAACCACAACGGCTTTAATGCCTCCAGCTTGTGTGCACACTTTGGCTCCACGATGAGTGGAAGGCCACAATGGCGTTTCGAAAGTGGCTAGCGGAATCATGACCTCCGTATTCACTTCAGGTCCGCTAAATTTTAAAGGCCCGATAAGGCGCATTGGAACAGTCGCTATTTGTTCGGTAGTTTGCCAGCGCATAAAGAATAATTATCCCAAATAAAACAACTCGATAAAGCTTTAGGTAAAATCAATTTTGTCCTAAAGGCATAATGTTATAAAATGCGGTTCATTTTACTGGAAAACAATCAATGACAGCAACTGAACAAGTGATTCTTGTTGATGAAAATGATAATCCAACGGGTGTAGCTGATAAAATATCGGCCCACCGTAATGCATTATGTCATCGTGCTTTTTCAATTTTCATCTTTCGTGAAAAACCCACCTTGGAAATATTGCTCCAACAACGAGCTAGTCATAAATATCATTCGCCAGGCCTTTGGACAAATACGTGCTGCTCTCACCCTTCCCCAGGCGAAGATACGCTCGCAGCTGGGCAACGTCGTTTGCAGGAAGAAATGGGCATTGAAACTATGTTAAAATGGGTAGGCAAGTTTCACTACATTGCTCACTTTGACAACGGCCTCATTGAAAACGAAGTGGATCATGTATTGACTGGTTCTCTGGTTGATCATGTCTTTCAAGTCAACCCAGAAGAAGTACAAGATTATCGCTGGGTTAATTTGTCCACCTTGAAAGAAGAATTGACATTACTACCAGAAAAATTTACTCCCTGGTTAAAACAAGCGTTAGTTCTCGCAGAAAGGAGTTTGCCATGAAAGATATTATCGATATTAATCAGTTAAAAAAACTACAGCAAGAATTTTCAGAAGTTCGCGATTGGGATAAGTTCCATACTCCCAAAAATCTTGCCATGGCACTGACCTGCGAAAGCGCTGAACTCCTTGAAATATTTCAATGGTTCTCTGAAGATGAAACGCGCACAGCACATGAGGATTCCAAAATCAAAACCAAAACCAGCGAAGAGTTAGCGGATATTATGCTATATCTTGTTCGTCTCGCTGATTTAATGCAAATTAACTTAAATGAAGCAATTCATCAGAAACTTGCTTCGAATAATAAAAAATATCCCGCAGACAAAGTAAAAGGCTCAGCTAAAAAATATGATGAGTATTTTACGGATTGATTTGTTTTAAAAAATAATTCAGGAAATAAAAACATGAAGCTCATACAGTCAGACCCGTAATAGAAGTATTATTTTTTGAATATCCTGGTCATTTAGTAGAAATCATGAGAAAACTTAACGAAAAAAATGATATCCATTTTTACCTAGCGCTTGAAACCTGTATTGCACAAAATCAAAGTGTCACAGACTTGTCCTTACATGCACTTTACGCCTGGACTGCAGAAATGAAACAAACTGCCTTAAACAATCTGCAAGACTTGCAATATTATGGTGAAACGTTAGCAAACACAGACCTCAGCCCAAAAACGCAACAAAAAGCAAGTACAATCAAGATGCTCTCGAATAAGTTAAATGAACTGGTTAGGAAACAAGCCATACATTCCAATCAAACAGATGATTATACAAATAAATTTGCTACCGTAGCATTTAAAGCAACATTCATGCAGCATGTAATGCAACATCATGATGAATTAGGAAGCCGCTCCAAATGGCAAGTCTCGCATTTTTATATCCATATACTTCTGTAATTAAGTCAACCAACAAAAATGTGAACGGAAATATAATCCTAAATTCGGCAGTTGCAACCGTAGCGAGAAGGGCTAATGTATTGAA
>CAZAEO010000064.1:0-12439 GCA_964484285.1 uncultured Coxiellaceae bacterium
AACGCGCCTCCTCAGCACGAACGGAGTCAAAATAAAAATTTTGTCGTGTACTGAGCAATTTTTCTTTTATTTTTTATCAAACATCTCTATCACTGGCTGGTTCCATTGTTTGGGTTGTTCCAAATTCGATAAATGTCCAGCATCAGAAATCGTAACCAATTTGCTATTCTTTGCAAGCTGATGCATGGTTTCACTTTGTTGTGGAGGAATAACAGCATCTTGATCGCTGGTAATGATTAATACGGGTAAAGTGGTATTTGCAAGCACGTTGGATGTATCGTCGCGTAAAGACATTCCGCGTAATGCTGATGCCATGCCACTTGCTTTTTGCGCATCTAAAATAGTTTTGAGATAATCGCGCGTTTGCTCGGACGTTTGAGGCGATAACGCTTTAAGCAAGAAGCCATTAATTAATTCTTTTGTGCCATGGTTAAGAATATCAACAGCCGTTGTTTCTCGTTTGATTTTGACTTCAGTGCTATCAGCAATAGATTGTGTATTGGATAATATTAAGCCAGAAACGTTGTCTGGATATTTTTTTAAGAAAGCCAGGGCAATATAACCGCCCATCGATTCTCCACCCATAATGGCTTTGTGAACGTGTAGTTTTTGAAGCAAGTGATGGACTTCATCAGCATAGTCTGTCATCGTCACTGCTTGTCCATCCGTTGTTGAAGAGTTGCCAAAGCCATATAAGTCAAGCGTGATAACGCGAAAGTGTTTTTTTAATTCTTCTTGTTGTGGTTTCCATAATCGTTGGTCTGTGGGAAAGGCATGAATTAATACCAGAGGTGTGCCTGATCCATTGTCAGTATAGACAGTGAATTTGGGTGTATCCGCAGCTAATCCTAAAGAAGAGTTAAATAAACAATAAACTAGATTCAATAAAAATGACACGCATTTTAATTGCTTAGCGAGGAAATGGAATTGCATGGTGTTCATGGATTTCTCCTGTGTAAATAATTATTGTGTGTCAGTTAAATAGGCTTAATTTTTTTTGCTTTTGTACGCAAAATAGCTTCCGCAATATATGTTTTTTTATCGGCATACAAATTATTGTTGTTTTCTGTGTGCGCCAAACGTTTTTTTCGTGCACGAAAACGATTTTTGATAGAGTCAGCCCGTTGTTTTTTTGCAATGGGATCTTCTTTTTCATTGGGTAACACCAATAGATCAACGCAATCAACTGGACAAGGTGCAACGCATAATTTGCAGCCAATGCATTCTGTTGTGATAACAGTATGCATGTGCTTGTTACTTCCTAAAATCGCATCCACTGGGCACGCTTCAATACACTTCGTGCAGCCTATGCATTCTGCTTCACGGATGAAAGCGACTAGTTTAAGTTTAACTTTTTGTTGCGTAGAAGATCGATACATTATTGCACCTTTGCGCCTGGTTCAGCGCCGTTTTCAGGGCTAATGATCCATAAATCTTTTTCGCCGTTTCCTTTCGCAATTAACATCATACCTTCGGAGACACCAAAGCGCATTTTACGGGGCGTTAAATTAGCAACGACAACGATTAATTTACCTATCAATTGGTCTGGTGGGTAAACGGATTTAATTCCAGCAAAGACTTGACGTTTTTCATGACCTAAATCGAGCTCAAGTCGTAGTAATTTGTCTGAACCATCGATATGTTCTGCATGCAGAATTTTTGCAATGCGCAAATCAATTTTGGCAAAGTCATCTATGCTAATAAATGGTTTTTTCTGCAAGGCGGCATTTTCTGTATTTTGTTGTGCTTCCATTTTGAGGGCCTCAATGTGTTGTGTTTCTAAACGTTGTGCGAGCGGTTGGAATTCATTCATTTTGTGGTTTAGCAATGGTTTGTCTTTATCTGCCCAGGTTAAAGGCGCACAATTTAAAAATGTTTCAACTTGCTTTGCCATGTGCGGCATCACGGGTTTTAAATAAATCATGAGCAAGCGAAAAAGTTGAATGCCCATGCTGCAAGTCTCATGCACAGATTGCGTTTTTGTGGGATCTTTAATAGCTGCCCAGGGTTTTTTATCATCAATATATTGGTTGGCGCGATCAGCGAGCGCCATAATGTCACGCATTGCTTGACTAAATGCCAGTTTTTCAAATTTTTGTGCAATGCTATCACCTGCGGCGGAAAATTCATTAAATAATGCGGATTCAGATAATTGTGCCGATAAAGTGTCATTAAAATAGTTATGAATAAAGCTGGCTGAACGGCTCGCAATGTTAATAAATTTACCGATTAAATCGGCATTAATCCGTTGCATAAAATCAGTTAAATTAATATCGAGATCTTCTATGCGTTCACTTAATTTAGTGGCTAAATAATAGCGTAAGTATTCTGGTTTAAAATGATTAAGATAAGTGCGTGCCTTAATAAATGTGCCGCGCGATTTTGACATTTTTTGTCCGTCAATAGTTAAGAAGCCATGTGTAAAAATCATCGTGGGGGTGCGGTAATTGGCGCCGTTTAATAAAGCTGGCCAGAATAAGGCATGAAAATAAATAATATCTTTACCAATAAATTGGTATAATTCCACTTTACTATTTTTGTCCCAATAGTCTGCAAAATTCAGTTCGGGTCGACGGCTGCAGAGATTTTGAAAGCTTGCCATGTAACCAATAGGTGCATCTAACCAGCAATAAAAATATTTATTTTCTTCGCCTGGAATTTTAAAACCGAAATAGGGCGCGTCACGAGAAATGTCCCATTCTTTTAATCCAGCTTTAAACCATTCGTCTAGTTTGTTGATGACTTGATCTTGTAAATGTCCTGCACGTGTCCATTCACGTAAGAAATGTTCATAGTGAGTTAATTTAAAAAAATAATGTTCTGATTCTTTCTCAATCGGTTTTGCACCAGATAAAGTCGAATAAGCATTTTTTAATTCTGTGGGCGAATAGGTTGCGCCACAGGTTTCACAATTATCACCATACTGATCTTTCGCGCCGCATCGTGGGCATTCACCTTTAATAAATCGATCAGGCAGAAACATCTGCTTTTCGGGATCAAACGCTTGTTTGATCGTGTGTTTGATAATGTTGCCTTGTTGTAAATGACGTTGAAATAAGGTTTCTACCAGTTCTTTATTTTCAATGGAATGAGTTGAGTGATAGTTATCTAGATCGATGAGAAAATCAGCTAAATCGATAAGATGTTCACGACGGACTTGTTCAACCAGTTCTTCAGGCGTGAGATTGACTTTCCCTGCTTGAATCATGATGGGTGTGCCGTGGCTGTCACAACCGCATAGATAGATGCAATCATGTCCTTGCATTTTTTGAAATCTGACCCAGATGTCAGTTTGAATCAGTCCGACTAAATGGCCTAAATGCAAGGAGCCATTAGCATAGGGAAGTGCATAAGTGGCTAATATTTTACGCGTTCGTTGCAGCATGGAACATTCATCTCTTAAAAAATAGCTGAATTATAACACGTTATTCTCTATAATTGAGCGATTTTAAACGTAGGCAAAAATGAACACATTACCTAACATCAAAAATATTATTGCCGTTGCTTCTGGCAAAGGTGGGGTGGGTAAATCAACCACGGCAGTGAATCTTGCCTTAGCTCTTGCTAAAGAAGGTATGCGTGCAGGTATTTTAGATGCAGATATTTACGGGCCAAGTATTCCTTTGATGTTAGGTGTTCGTACCAGACCTAAAGTGCAAGACCAGAAAAAAATCTTGCCTATTCTCGCGCATGGCATTCAATCCATGTCGATTGGTTATTTGGTAGATGAAAAAACGCCGATGATTTGGCGTGGGCCTATGGTAAGTAGTGCATTGCAGCAATTGTTAAATGATACACTATGGGACAATTTAGACTATCTTGTGATTGATTTACCGCCTGGCACGGGTGATATTCAACTGACGCTTGCGCAAAAAATTCCTGTGACAGGGGCTGTGATTGTGACAACACCACAAGACCTGGCTTTATTAGATGCCAGGCGTGCATATGAAATGTTCCATAAAGTAAAAGTACCGGTACTGGGTATTGTTGAAAATATGAGTGCGCATGTTTGCTCACAATGCGGGCATGCGGAACCTATTTTTGGAGAAGGTGGGGGAGCACGTTTAGCAGAACACTATCATATTCCTTTATTGGGGGCGTTGCCATTGGATGTTGCTATTCGACAAGAAACAGACAGTGGCCAACCGACTGTCATTGCGAGTCCAAAGAGTCATAATACTGCACTTTATTGTTTAATTGCTCGGCAAATTATGGCTAAACTTCCTTTGCAGCAATCAGAAGATTCAAATAAGTTTCCAAAAATCTTAATTAGGAATGATTAAATGAGTATTAAATCAGATAAATGGATTCGCCATATGGTAGATCAACATGGCATGATTGATCCTTTTGTGCCAGGTCAAGTTCGTCATACAAATTCAGGCAAAACGATTTCGCATGGCACCTCAAGTTATGGATATGATGTGCGTTGCGCGCGAGAATTTAAAGTGTTCACCAACATTAATTCGGCGATTGTTGATCCTAAGAATTTTTGCGAAACTAGTTTTGTTAATGTGGAATCCGATGTGTGTATTATCCCGCCTAATTCATTTGCATTAGCTCGCAGTATTGAATATCTGCGTGTTCCGCGCAGTATATTGGTGATTTGTGTAGGCAAGTCCACTTATGCGCGTTGTGGAATTATTGTGAATGTAACGCCGCTTGAACCAGAATGGGAAGGGCACATCACGTTGGAATTTTCTAACACGACACCATTACCCGCGAAAATTTATGCTAATGAAGGTGTTGCGCAGCTTTTATTTTTAGAATCAGACGAAGTTTGTGAAACTTCTTATAAAGACCGGCAAGGAAAATATCAAGGGCAACGTGGCGTGACGTTGCCGATTGCGTGAATGCGTTTTCTACATCTCATCGTCTGAATCGCTGCCATCCATAATATCTTGTAATGGAATATGGCGATTGGCATTGACTTGCTCGCGCAATTCTTTGCCGGGTTTGAAATGCACGGCATATTTTGGATTCGTGACAAGTTTCTCGCCCGTTTTAGGGTTGTGGGCTTTTCTAGGCGGACGATAGTGTAAACAAAAACTTCCAAATCCGCGTATTTCAATGCGTCCACCATTGCTAAGCACGTTGCTCATTTGTTCAATGATACTACTTACAGCAAGGGCAATATCTTTTTCTTGAAGATGAGGAAGTTGTCGGCTAATTTCGGCAATCAATTGGGATTTAATCAGCATGGTATTCAGCAGTTATGCTGCCTCCGTGTCGTTAGGTGTTCAACATCTGCTATAATGCTGAATATATTACATTTGTGCAAAAAAATCCAGTATATTGCGAGGAGGGTGAAGAGGGTGTTTTAAGTTTATCCAGCTTATATATTAATGGGTTATGTATGCGCGCATTGTGATTTTACTCTCGCCATATTTCTATTTGACTTCTGACAGTATCGCCTAAAAATTGCGAGTCAACGTATTGTTGCCTAAGCCACGCGGCATCATTACTGCGTTCAGTGGTTAATTTTTGAATATTTTTTGATGCGCCTTGACTGCCTAATTTAATAAAATGGGAGTTTAATTGATCACATGTTTGTAGAATATCTTGGGCAAGTGGTATCTCGATTTGTTGAATAGGGTCAATGAAGATAGCGTGTAAACCATAACGAGCAGCACGAAATCGGTTAATGAGATAAGTCAGATAAATATCACGCGAGAGCGCGGGGCGTTCGTCTAATAACCAGCTAATGAGCGCTTGCGCGTAAGCGGCAAGATCGACTGCTTTGTGGATAGTCAGTGGGGTATCGCAAATTCTTAATTCAATTGTGCCGAATTCTGGTTTAGGGCGAATGTCCCAATAGAAATCTTTCATGCTTTGCACGATGCCGAGATTGAGCATGTTTTTAAAATATTTCGCAAATTTTTCCCAGGAGAGAATCCAGGGTGGTGTTCCGCTTAACGGAAAAGCGCTAATCACAGCAAGGCGTGAACAATCGAATGCGGTATCTACTCCTTGATTGAAAGGTGAAGCGGCGGAAAGAGCAATAAATTGCGGCAAATAACGTGCCATTGCATGACATAAATAAAGTGCATCTTCGCCACTTGCACATCCCACATGGATATGTTGGCCAAATACAGTGAATTGCTTGGCCATATATCCGTATTGTTCTGAAAAACTTGCGAATCGTTCTGTTTGAAAAATACGTTGTTCTGCCCATTTTTGAAAAGGATGTGTCCCTCCTCCACATATACCAATATGTGTTTGATAAGATTCTTTCACTACAATGTCTCTTAATTCATACATTTCATTTAATAAAGATGTATAAGACGAGTGTACTGATGAATTGATCTCAATCATTGCTTGCGTTATTTCAGGTTTAATTTCTCCAGGATGAGGAACCTGAGATAAACGACGTAAAAAATCTTCGGCTTCCATGGCTAAGTTGAAATTGTGCAAATTAACTAGCTGCAATTCTAATTCGATTCCTATAGTCAATGCTTGGCTTTTTTTAAAAGGGGGTAAGGTATGCATCATAAAGCTCCTTAACGAGACGAATCCGCTAGGGTTTCGCCAGTTTTGATAAATGCAATTTGTACTGCGATAGGGCCAAGAATATTAAGAATTGAAACAACAGCGGTGATAATAATAATGAGTTGGTGACTTAAATCGGGATTGAAATCAACAAGTCTATTAGACATGCCTATGGCAAGTTCGGCCATCGGAGACAAAGTGAGCACAAGTGCAAAAGCTTGTTGTTTGGTTAAATGGCTGGCTTGTCTAAAGAGTAAAATGCCGCTCATCTTTGCCAGGATTTTTACAAAGACAAAAGCAAGAACAATCCAGGTCAGTTGCCATAAACCATATAATTGTAAATAAACACCGGTCATGACAAATAAAAGAATAAAAAATAATCGCGCTAACCAACCAAAATTCACTTCAGTTAATTTATGTTTGTAGTCCAGATTGCGTGCTAAAACACCTAATGTAAATACGGTCAACATAGATGAGAAATTAAGTGAGGTAGCGAGACCAATGCTTAATGTAATTGCGCCGACGAAAAGTACAAACTGACTTTCTTTGCTTTTGCCGACGAGTCTGGCAAGATTAATCGTTATAATAAAAATAATTAATCCTAAAATCAGGGAGCCTAATAGACGGTAAGTGATATGTTCGAAAATGAGAGAATCAGTGGATGTTTTTAGTTGAGTAATCGGCAACAATAGAGTAAATAAGATCAAGGCAAACAAATTATTCAAGCTGGTCAACATAAAAGTGCGGCGTGTGACAGGTCCTTCAGCTGAAAGATCATATGCAACCATCATGATAATTGCAGGGGACGTGGCAATAGCAATGGTTGCGGCTAAGGCAGCAGGCAGCCATGCAATATGAAATAGGAGTAAAACAAAAAATACTAACACGAAAGTCAAGCTTGATTCTGTGATTGCCATTGGCAGTAAGCCGCGATCATGGCGTAACCAACTAAAATCAAGATGTCTGCCTAAATCAAATAAAACAAGACCCAGCGCTACGTCGACAAAAATTCGCGCATCTGCAAGCAATGATGAAGTAACAATATTAAAACCACCAGGCCCTACCAAGAGTCCTGCGGCAATGTAGCCGGAAATTTTTGGTAAAAATCGAGTAAATCTGGCAATTTCGCCACCTAATAATCCTAGCAGTAAAGTCAGTCCAAATAAAAAAATAGGATTAAGATATAATGGGAAGTGCGGTAAAAAATGCATTCGTGATGCCTCGATCAGGATAGGGTCTGTTTACAATTCATTTTCTCGCTGCAAAAAGAGTAGAATTGGCCAAAATCATCTCAAATTCTCGTCAAATATAACCTGATATTCTCCTCGAATTTGCGATGATTTTGTCTCAACCCCCTCTTTTTTCGCTTGAGGAAATGAATTGTAAATAGACCCTAATGCTTCCTCCAGGAAAAAATAATTTTTATGATATCTCTTGAATAGCAATGCTACTATTAGATTAAGCATCATGAGTATAGCAAGAAAATGACAAAGGATATGATAAATTTTGATAATTTGATCTCGATTATCTGGTATGAGTTGTATTCCATGCAAAGCAAGTAATAATTGCAATCCACCTACGCTAATAACGACTCCTAATCCGATTGCGAATTGCTGTATGATTATACCGATGTTGCTTGCATTTGGAATTTCATTATTTTTAATAGTCAAATACATGACAGAATTCATTGCGGTATAAAGTAATGATGTGGCAAATCCAAAAAGTACGCAGGCAATCCATAAAAGATGTTTGGTTAGCAAGAAGTCGAGTGGAGAGAGCAGCATGATTGATATTGCGCTCAACATTACAAATAAGATGACGGATTTACGTACTCCAAATTGGTTGATGAAGGGTGACATGAATTTAGCTATGATTGCAGCGCTTGCGATGATAGCGAGATATAATCCAGCGGTAATAACAGAAAAATGATATAACTGTTGTAATGTAATACTCATTAACAGAGGTAGCCCGCACATTGCAGATCTGGCGATGATGTTTATCAATGTGCCAAACAAAAAATCTTTATTTTTAAATGCGTGTAGTTCTAGAATGGAATTTTTTTTGCTGAGAAGCGATTGCTGCCTGGTTTGCCAGAGGGCAACATAAGCTATACCAAATAAAGTTCCAATCGCTATGATAAGAAAACTTGTTGTGTTTAGAGTGTGGCTTACTTGTTCAAGTCCAATAGAAATCATGATTAAAAATGTTGATATGAAAATGAATCCCCATCCATCCAGGTTATTTTCTGAAAATGGATGAGAAAAGTAGGCGCTTGATCTGAGAGGCATTAATAGTTTCACTATTAACAGGCAGACGGGCAGATTCATGACGAATGCAATTCTCCATGAAATATAGTGCGAAAATAGTGCGCCAATGAAAGGACCTATAGCTGTGCCGACTAACGCCAGGATATTAATAGTGCCCATCGTTGTAACAATTTCATTATTGGCACATATTGAAAGTAAAGTAATGATTGCTATGGCGGCGCATATTGAGATAGTAACTCCTTGAAAAAAACGGAATAGTGAGAAAATATATATTTCGGGTGACATGCTGCAAGCGATAGAGAATAAAGAGAACGCGATTAATAAAATGATAATAGAATTTATTCTATTATATTTATTGGATAACCAGGCCGAGAGAGGAATGAAAATGCATGTTCCAATGATGTAAGAGATGATGGGTAATGACATGCGGACGGGAGTGATCTTGAAATCATCTGCAACAGGAACAGCGCACGAATATAATAAAGTGGTGTCCAGTAATTCAATGAAAAAGATAATTGAAGTCATCCAGGTGAGTCTCTTTTTCATGAAACTTGCTCTCTTGCATAGGTTGTCCATGACAATTCATGAACCAGTTTTTGGGTTAAGCCAGCCAGGTTTCGTCCTTGTTGATAATAGTTAACACCCATGATGGTTGAAAAGATTTTTACGACACTATCAATGTTTAATAATTCGATGTTATGTGATTTTGCTAAAGCTAACAACGGAACAAGACCATAGGCAACATCTTCTGTAATAAAGCGATGATTCAATGAGGTTGGTGATTTTATTTTTTTATGTATTGTTGAGTGTAAGCAAAAATCATAGTTATTGGTAAAATTTGTTCCGTAATATTTGTTATCGTCATCAACGCCCGGATTTAATTGATAGCCCATTGTTTTTGCTAACAAGAGACGTTCGTGATCGAGTGCATCATGCAAAAGAGATGTTCTTTTAGATATTCCATCCCGATAGAATAGAAAGGAGCATCCGGTATCAATTAATCGTGCGTTAAATAACACGGTGGCAGGATGAAATACTGCATTTGTGCCCATCAAGCCAAGTTCAAAAGAATTTTTTATTTTATGCAGTCGGGTTGGTTTACTGCAATCAGGCATGAAATCAAGATAATGTATATCTGCAGGGAAAAGCGGTGCAATGGTTAACGCAGATTTTTTACCTAAAATAGATATATCATTTTGAGCGCCAGCACGGCATGCATAAGGGAAGGTGGAAGTATCAAAGATTTTGAGTTTGTTGAAAATAGCCTGATCGCTTACGTGAAGGAATTGATCAATTCCGGAAAAAGTGCCGGAAAGATTTATTAATAATTTTTCTACCTGAAGTCGTGCTAAATGGAGTGCAATATTTTTAAAAAGCTGTCTATGAGCAAGCATCGGTGTGCAATTATAGAGAATATCGCCAAAATGTATCGCTTCCGTTAGGTCATGTGAAAGCAAATCCAATTTTACAGATTTACTTGTATCATTGCTGTGTAAGATAATTTCATTTTTCTTAGCAAGAATTTTATTAAATTTATCGGCGTGCGTTGGGTCAGACCATAGTGCGACTTTTGCTCCCTTCAATTTCAAATCTGCTGCTAAAGCCATGCCGCCATGTCCACAGCCCAGAATGGTTAGTTTATTGCCGATTTTCATGTGTTTCTCCTAATTGTTTTATAGTGGCTATTTTTGGTGCGAGCATTGTCTACGCGTAAATTGTCGAAATTACACGGTAGACGAAGGTAGACACAAAAATTTTTCTAATTTAAGTGTCGATTACAGCTCAATAAAACTGGTTTTATAAATGAATTTTGCGGGTAAAAATTGTGATAACTGGGTTGTGCGCGATAAATTTTATGTGTTGACTGATATGGTTCATTGGCTTTTCTCCATGATCATGTAGCTTTATGGCTGTTAAAAATCAAGTATTAAACTTGATGCCTATGGCAGCAATAAAATATCAAGCAATTAAAAAAACTAAACCAGGGGCGTTAACAATTTTTTTGATGATGCAAAAAAATAGAATTGTCAACAGACCCTGAAATTACTTGTATACTAACTAATTATGTTAGTGCATATCAAGGTTTTTTATGCGCATGCTTTCTGCGCGCAGGTTTTTTTGTTTTATATTTAGCAGAACCAGGAGAAGAAAAATGTTTTCCTCTAGAAGCAGAAGAGCCGCTTTTTTTCTTGTGCTTGTGTGGGGATGCTTTTTTGTGAGGATGTTGTTGTTTGCTTGGTTCAAGACCGGTAATTATTTTGCGTGTTAATACTTGATTCATTAAACGTTCGATGCGTTGTATGTGACGAATATCGCTTGATGTGGCAAGAGAAATAGCGATACCTGTTTTTCCAGCACGTCCAGTACGTCCGATACGATGCACATAGTCTTCTGAAAATTTAGGAAGGTCATAATTGATGACGTGCGTGATATCTTGCACATCAATACCCCGTGCAGCCACATCGGTTGCAACCAAGAATTGAATTTTATTGCGACGCATGCGTTCCATTGTGCGATTACGTACATTCTGTTTTAAATCGCCATGTAATGCAGCAGCAGCATAACCTTGATCGGTTAATTCGCCTGCAAGTTTGTCTGCATTGATTTTCGTTGCGGAAAAGATAATGGCTTTAAAAATATTTTTATCTGTTACAAAATGCATGAGTAATCGTTTTTTGTGTTGTGGATTATCTGCCATATATAATTCTTGCGTGATTTTTTCAGGTGTTAATTGTTCATGCGAGAAATCAATTTTTATGGGGTTATTTAATAATTGACGAATGACTTGTGACAGCCTGTTGTCGACAGTAGCGCTAAATAATAATGTTTGGCGGTTAGAGGGTGTTGCTTTGGCAATTTCGCGCACATCATCAATAAAACCCATATCTAACATACGGTCTGCTTCGTCAAGAATTAACATTTCAATAGCAGATAAATCTAAACGACGGTGACTCATGTGATCCAATAAGCGGCCGGGTGTAGCAATAATCATGTCGACTGAGTGTGATAACGCTCTTAACTGTTGACGATAGGGCATGCCACCAACCAAGCTAGCAATATTAACACGTAAAAATTTACCGTATTTACCGATTGCGGTGGTGATTTGGTTCGCAAGTTCGCGGGTAGGCGTTAAAATTAAAATACGCGGTTTAGAAGTTGCTTTGCTGGTGCTCAGGCGATGTAATGCCGGCAGTACGAATGATGCTGTTTTGCCTGTTCCTGTTTGGGCGGATGCAACGATATCTTTTCCCAATAAGATTTCAGGAATGGATTTTGCTTGAATAGGTGTTGGTTTTTTATAGCCGCACGCATCAAGCGCTTTGGCGATCGGTGGACTTAAGTTAAATTGAGCAAAGGTCATGAGTTATATTCCTCTTTAAAATAAAAATGCAAATGCGAGCCATATAGGACTTTGTCTGCATTTCTTATTAAAGAAAAATAGGCCTATAGCTAGCGAGTCAGTTAATGTTATCAATATATAATTTTTAGACAGTAGCCCTGCCTAAAATTAACGAGAACTTTGGAAGGGGATATTAGGGTCTGTTTACAATTCATTTTCTCGCTGCAAAAAGAGTAGAATTGGCTAAAATCATCGCAAATTCTCGTCAAATATAACCCGATATTTTCCTCGAATTTGCGATGATTTTGTCTCAATTCCCTCTTTTTTCGCTTGAGGAAATGAATTG
>CAZAEO010000065.1:0-12353 GCA_964484285.1 uncultured Coxiellaceae bacterium
AACTTCTTGCAATCTGGATGTTAAAATCTCGCATCTTGAGGTGTAATGGGTATATCATTATTGCTTATCTTTTATTGATGATCTTATTGCCAGGATGGACAGGCGCTGTGGAAATGGTGGATCCTACTCGACCTCCTGACAGAGTGCTTACCCCCGCAAAGGCGCAACCACTCACCTTAACAGCTATTTTTATTTATCCTAACAAAAGAATAGCTATTATTAATGGCCAAGCCGTTACCATGGGGGACCGTGTGGGCGAATTTACTATTACCTCTATAAATACCTATAGTGTAGAATTAGTAGGGTCTCAGAATAACAGGGAAATATTGCAGCTTGTTACAACACCTATCAAGCAGAAAGTTTCAGGAACAGATCCTAACAAGGACTGATAGTATGGATGGGGATTTTCAATGGATTAGCTTGCATAAGCAGAATACATTTCTGTGCATTATTGGCACGTTGATTTTTCTGTTAACTAGCTGCCATACAACTTATCCTACGCATCGAATAGCTGTTCAGCAGATACAAAATACGCTGGAAGACAGCATTGCTACGAATAAGAAAATGTCTGCGTATCGTACTTATAAAGTATCGTCAAATATTGATTCTACCTTATTGCCACCGCTATCACGTTATGTGACTCAAACAAAAGAAGAGCCGCCCAGATTTGATGTCACTGCTAACAATGTTCCTGCTAGAGAATTCTTTATGGGGCTTGTTGCCGGCACATCCTATAACATGGTGATCCATCCTAAAATTAGTGGTGTCGTTTCTCTCAATCTTAAAAATGTCACTATCAAACAGACGATGGATGCAGTGAGAGATATGTATGGTTACGAATACCATCGCACTTCTTATGGCTATGAGGTTTTGCCACCTGAGCTGGAAACACAATTATTTCGCATCAATTATCTGGATGTGCAACGTTCCGGAAGATCCTATACTCAGCTGACCACCGGACAGGTGAGCAATAAAATAGGTACGGTTGTGGCGGGAGGACTTGCTGCTCCTGTCGTACCCGCGACCTCTACTACTCCTACAGGGCTTGGAACGATTAGCAGTATCGAAACCAAATCAGAGATGCAGTTTTGGAAAGACTTAGAAAAATCCATTCAAGGCATGTTGGCAAAAGATGACGGACATAATGTCACTGTTAATGCGCAGGCCGGCATTATCTCTATCAGAGCGTATCCTGGAGAATTGCACCGCATCGGGCGCTATATTAATAACCTGCAATCCAGCCTAAATAGACAGGTTATTTTAGAAGCAAAAATTCTTGAAGTGCAACTAAATGATTCATATCAAGCAGGTATCGATTGGAGTATTTTAGGTAATCCAGCGCAACTGACCGATACGTCAGCGGGTATGGGCCAGGATGGCAGTAGAGCGTTTCCAGGCACAGAATTAAAAACATTAAATGGTATTTTTGCGGTTCGAGTGAAGGGAAATTTCAAACTTCTTATTAACTTGTTACAAGCACAAGGAAATGTGCAGGTTTTATCAAGTCCGCACATTTCAACGGTTAATAATCAAAAAGCAGTGATAAAAGTAGGTTCAGATGAATTTTTTGTAACGGGAGTTTCTACGTCGAATACCATTATTGGAAGTAATACGCTTCCATCGCAAGATGTAGAGTTAACGCCCTTTTTCTCAGGGATTACATTAGATGTAACACCTGAAATCAGTAGTGATAATACTGTAGTGCTGCACATTCACCCAAGTGTGAGTAAGGTCACTGAGCAAACGAAAACGATAGGCGTAGGCGCGAGCTCAACAGGCGGGGAAAGTAATTTAGTTTTACCTTTGGCGTTTAGCACCATTCGCGAATCTGATAATATTGTACGAGCCAAGAGTGGTCAAATAGTAGTAATTGGCGGTCTTATGCAGAATGATATGGGCGAAGTCATTGTTGCAACTCCCTGGATAAGTAAAATTCCGGTTTTAGGAACGCTCTTTCGCCGTACACAACAGAAATCGATTAAATCAGAACTGGTTATTTTATTACATCCGATCATTGCAACTAATCAAGCACAAATTAATATGCTTGAAGATGAGAAGAAAACGTTTCAAATATTTAGAAGACCTTTCCATACGGGTGGATTGTCTAAAGTATTTGGTAACGAAGCTGAAAGAGCGGATAGAAATTAAACTTATTCTAATGCTAAGCGATGCGGAAGGATGCGCATATGTATCAGGAGTTTTTTAAGCTAAAAGAATTGCCGTTTAGTTTAACGCCGAATCCTCATTTTTTTTGCCAATTAAAAGGCCACGCTGAAGCATTAAATACCTTGCAATTTTGTATCAAAAGCGGTGAAGGATTTATCAAAATTGTAGGGGAAGTGGGTTCGGGCAAAACATTGCTTTGCAGAAAACTGCTCGAAAGTTTAGATGATAGTTATATAACGACCTACATTCCCAATCCTGATTTAACATCTATCGAATTACGTAAAGCATTTGCGCGAGAATTAGGGTTAAATCCAGCGCATTGGCAAGATCAGCATGAATTGTTAACGGCAATATATCAACATTTAATTTCTCTTTCCGCTGCCGGAAAAAAAATAGTATTGTTAATTGATGAAGCACAAGCATTGAGTGACGAAAGTTTGGAAGCAGTACGCCTGCTTACTAATCTTGAAACCGAGCGCACCAAGCTTATCCAAGTTGTTTTATTTGGCCAACCAGAGTTAGATGAGCGCTTAAATTCTCCGCATTTACGCCAACTTAAACAACGCATTAGTTTTTCATATAAACTTCCCTTGCTGAGCCGCGATGAGCTCGATATTTATCTTTATCATCGCTTGGCTATGTCAGGTCATACGCATGATGGTTTATTTACGAAAAAAGCCCGAAACTTGTTATTCAACGCGAGCCACGGTATTCCTCGAATTGTAAATATTCTTTCACATAAAGCATTATTGGCGGCTTACGGACGTGGGGATCGTCAAATCAATCATAAAACGATGCACTTAGCTATTTGTGATACTGAAACGGCTAACATACCCAAGATGAGTTTTTTGCTTAAATTCGCACTTGGTATCGCGCCATTTTGGCTTATGGCAGTAACTATTTATCTAGCAAGGGATATTTGGTGATGAGCGTAATTAATAATATGCTCAAGGATCTTGAAAAGCGCACAGCCCGTCATGATGCTGTGCCTTTGATTCATTTAACCAGTAATCAACAGTCAGCAGGTTTTTTTATTTCAGCAAGAAGTATTTTTTTTCTGAGCGGATTAATTTTATTTTTTATTATTTTGTCTGCAGGGATTGTTTTTTTTAAGCAAAAACAGGTAGTGACAGCGACGCAGATGTCTTCGCATACAGAGATCAAACAACAGCACTCTCTTTTTTCTCCTATTCCTGCTGATGTCAAAGAGGTAAGTTGGCAGAAATCTGTTTTGATTACTGGCATAACATTACAAGTAAAAGATAATGTAACAGAAATAACATTTCTGCTTAATCATGCAGCTCTTTATAGGCTTATCGATGGAGTTATGCAGAACCAACTCTCATTAATAATAGATAATTCGGAATTACAATCAGAACTTCCCCCGCTTGATAATCTCAATACGGCGATAAAACACCTTACAACACAAAATGCACATGGAGATACTCGATTTAATTTGTCTTTTTATCCGGGATCGACTATCAAATACATTGATATTACTGATAAAGATAAAAATCCTCAAATCGTGATTGCCGTTGAGTATCATTCAGCAGCAGTTGATGCTGAAGATCAGATGAATAAATTAATCAAAACACCCGCGATGCAAAGTTTTTTATCGCAGCAATATCAGGATGCACTTAATTTTGTTGAGCATGGCCATGATCAGTCAGCAATAAAACAATTATCATCTTTACTCAAAATGGATCCTGGCTATAAAAATGCACGGGTAACGTTAGCAGCATTGTTAATAGATCAAGGCAGGCAGTTAATTGCAAAACGTATCATTGCGGAAGGCTTAAATTTAAATCCAGACTACATTCCATTTATTGAGCTGCAAGCAAGAATTCTAACCAATGAAGGTAAGGTAAAACAGGCAATTGCTTTGCTACAAAGCGCTTCTCCGTCTATCACGGATAACCCAGAATATCACGCGTTTATTGCCGCTTTATATGAGCATAATAACGATAATCTTTTAGCAGCAAATCTTTATAAACAATTACTCACATTAAATCCGCATAATGGTAAATGGTGGCTTGGTTTGGGAATATCGCTAGAAAAACTAGGTCATCCTAACGAAGCATATGCAGCCTATACAAAAACACTCAATGAAGGGCACTTGACTGCACAGTCAGCAGAATTTTTACAAGATCGTCTACGTGCACTAAAAGAGGTTGGTGATGAGGCGGGTTAAAACAGATCATTTAACTAAAATGCTGCTTGAAAATCAATTGATTAATCAAGAACAATTAGAAACTGCAATAGCACAACAAAAAAAAACAGATAAAAAAATTGGCCAGATACTCATAGAGCTTGGCTACATTGATGAAATTAGATTATTACAAATATTGTCAGAGCAGTTGCATGTCCCTTATATCGATCTTAAAAATTATCCTATAGATCCTGAGATTGTTAGAGTATTACCCGAATTTTACGCGAGAAATTTTCGCGTTATTTTACTTAAAAATGATTTCAATGAAGCTATGATTGGAATGGTGGATCCACAAAATCTGCTAGCGCATGATGAAATTGAACGTATTCTAGGTAAGAAAATAAAAGTCGCGTTGATCCGTGAAGAAGATTTGTTATTTATGCTAGATAATATTTATCGGCATGCGGAAGAAATTACTCATTTTGCTGAAACATTATCTGCTGAGCTTAAACCAAGCGAAGTTAATATTTTTGCAGAAACGCAAAATTTTTCTTCTGAAGATATCCCTGTGGTGAATTTATTGCGGTCGATTTTTGAAGATGCAGTGCAAGTGAATGCTTCTGATATTCATATTGAACCAGGAGAAGACGCTTTGCATATTAGATTGCGCGTCGATGGCGTATTGCAAGAGCAAATTATTCAAAAAAAAGCAATCAGTCAGGCTTTAATTCAACGTATTAAAATTATCTCAGGTTTAAATATTGCAGAAAAACGCTTACCACAGGATGGTCGATTTTCTATTAATATAAAACAGAAAAAATTTGATGTGCGTGTTTCGATAATGCCAGTGCAATATGGCGAATCGGTAGTGATGCGTCTTTTAGATCAATCAAGCGCTGTATTACAACTCGATCAAATTGGAATGCCTGATGCGATTTATCAATATTATTCTCAAGCGCTACTTGCATCCTATGGGTTATTGTTAATTGTGGGTCCTACGGGTTCGGGCAAAACAACAACGTTGTATGCTTCATTGAATGAATTAAATAAACCACAAGACAAAATTATTACGGTAGAAGATCCTGTTGAGTATCGTCTTCCGCGAATTAATCAGGTGCAAGTGAATGCAAAAATTGGCCTGACTTTTGCTAATGTCTTGCGGTCTGTTTTACGTCAGGATCCTGACATTATTATGATTGGCGAGTTACGAGATCAAGAAACAATGGAAATTGCGTTACGTGCAGCGATGACAGGACATTTGGTTTTAGCAACATTACACACGAACGATACGATCAGCAGTATCACGCGTCTATTAGATATGGGCACAGAAGGTTATTTGCTGGCAAGTGTATTGCGTGCAGTGTTGGCGCAACGTCTGGCGCGGCGTATTTGTCCAAGGTGTATGATAGATGATCCTCTCACTGCAAATGAAAGAGCGTGGCTTAATGCAAGCGGTTATCAGCAAGACCCTAAAACATTGTTCAAACGCGGAGAAGGTTGCTCTGCTTGTCATCAGACAGGGTATATGGGTCGTATAGGTGTTTTTGAATTATTACCGATGTCTGCCGAATTAACTGATGCCTTGCGTCAAGCGGATACACGTACGTTTTATAGTGAGGCAGTTAAACAACCTTTGTATCGATCTTTGTTGTTTTCCGGTTTAGATAGGGTTGTAAGCGGGATGACTAGCGTTTCGGAAATTATTCGTATGGCAGGTGAAATTTAATGCCGCAATTTTCTTATCGTGGACGTGACAGAGACGGACAGCTTCGCGTGGGTCAACGCTCTGCAGATACTGCCAATAATTTAAGTACTGAATTAATTAAAGAAGGCATCACGCCCATTCAAATTAAACAAATGGGATCCCAGCATTCTTATTGGGATAAATTGCGTTACAGTATGCAAAGTGAAAGCCTCCATCGCGAAGAATTAACTGTTTTTACGCGTCAAATGCAGGTACTTCATCAAGCGGGTGTTCCGATTATGATCGCATTAAAACAATTAATACAACACACACGTAGTCATCGACTTCAGCATGCATTGCAAGGAATGATCGAGCATTTTGAAAAAGGCGAAAGCTTAGCAACGGCGATGCATTACTATCCTGAAACATTTTCTCCGTTAATGATTAATATTGTTCAAATTGGTGAGAACACGGGAAAATTAAGTGAAGCATTTGCGCAGTTACATCGTTATCTTGAATTTGAATCTTCTAATATCAAACAAATCAAGTCCGCTTTTCGCTATCCATTATTTGTGTTGATAGCAATTATTTTTGCAGTTGTGATTTTAAATATCTTCGTCATTCCAACCTTTGCGAGATTTTATATTAATTTAGAAGTGACGTTGCCTTGGCAAACGCGGTTTTTGATTGGGATGTCTAATTTTTTTGTCAACTATGGTCTTTATCTTTTGGTGTTTATCATACTTGCTTGTATTCTACTCTCTCGATATTTGCGTACACCACAAGGAAGATATGTTTGGGACAAAAGCAAATTGAGCTTACCTATAATAGGTAAGTTATTAAGACGGATAATTTTAATTCGTTTTTCTCAATCATTTGCGATTATTCTCAATGCGGGTCTTCCCGTGACTCAAGGGTTAACACTCATTAAAAATATCATGCTGAATGCTTACATTATTGAACAGGTTGCGCGTGCTCAAGAAGCCATTGAACGAGGAATTTCGTTTACTCAGGCAATGGCTAAAATTGATTTATTTACCTCCTTAGAAGTTCAAATTTTAGCTGTTGGAGAGAAAAGTGGTGAATTAGCTTCCTCTCTAAGCTATATAGCTGATTTTCATAGTCATGAGATTGAATTTGATTTAAAGCGTATGAACGATTTTCTTGGTCCAATATTGATAGGGGCTGCCGGTGGACTTATACTTATCATAGCATTGGGTATTTATTTGCCTATATGGAATATGGTAAACTTAACTCGTGGGTGACATATTTACCAACAGAAGCTGTGTGACACGCTCTTTATTGAGGTGACATTATGCAAAAGAAAATTAAGATGACTGGTTTTACCTTAATTGAATTGGTTATTGTTATTGCGATTATTGGTATTCTTGCTGCTGTTGCTATTCCAAGATTTATTGACCTTTCCTCTACTGCGCAAACCAACGCGACGAATGCTATAGCCGGTGCATTGTCTGCTGCGAATGCAAATAATTATGCTGCGAGAAGCCTTAGCACGTCTTTTGGCGTTGCAATTGCAAACTGTACGGATGTTGCGAGTGCGCTTCAAGGAGGGCTGCCAGCGAATTATACTATCACTTCACTAGCAGTGGGTGCAGCTTCCACAGTAACCTGTTCCTTAACAGGGCCAGGTGGTACGACAGAGGCAACCTTCACTGCAACGGGCATTAATTAACATACGCTGCAGCAGGAAGTGACAACGATGCTCTGTGTGCGTAAAGCTGTTTATTTTTCTGCTAAAATCTTGCAATAGCTTTGAAAACGCTGTTCAGTGATTTTTTTATCTTTAACAGCTTGCTTAATTGCGCATCCCGGTTCCGTTTGATGACGACAATCACGAAATTTACATTGTTGTAAATGCGATTTGAATTCAATAAATCCGTTGAGTACTTGGTCTTTATTTACATGTCGCAGGCCAAATTCACGCACGCCAGGCGAATCAATCAAATTGCCACCATTCGCAAGATGGTATAAATGTGTCGTTGTCGTCGTATGCTTCCCAAGTTGGGTTGCATGAGAGAGTTCAGCAATTTTAATCGCTTGTTCTCTTGTGAGCTTTGCAATGATGGATGATTTCCCGACGCCTGACGCGCCCACTAATACACCTGTTTTATCCTGTAGATAATGATCAAGTTGTGCAAGTCCATCATGGGTATAAGTGCTGGAATAAATGACACGATATCCAATTTTTGCATAGACTGTTAAACGTTGTTCAATTTCATCGGTATTTTGCTGAGTCAGTAAGTCTATTTTATTAAATAAAATAACAGCTGGAATCGATAAGTTTTCAGATGCAATAAGATAGCGATCAATCATGTCTTCGGAAAGTACGGGAGGGGGTGCAGTGACAATGATAATAGCATCAATATTGGCCGCAATGAGCTTAAGTTTGTAAGCATTTTCTCCACTATAGAGCAATGATTTGCGCGGCAGATGGCCGACAATACTGCCTGTACCATCTTGTTCTGGTAGCCAATAAACGCGATCTCCGGTTATTACAGGATCGGAGTTTTTACGAATATGGCAATAGACAACATTACCGTGTTCATCTTCTAATTCTGCATTTGCGCCAAACGTGGTAATAAGTAATCCTTCGCGTTCTATGCCGGAAAGTTTGATCGGTTTGTGATGTGAAGTTTTTTTGTTTTTCATCATGCAGGATTTATCTCTTAAGAATCTACAGTATGATATCATTGTTTTCATGAAAATATATTTAGTTGGTGGCGCGATACGCGATAAATTGCTCGGGCGCAAGATCAAAGAAAAAGATTGGGTCGTGGTAGGTGCGACGGTGCAAGATATGCTAAAGCTTGGGTTTCGCCAAGTCGGCAAAGATTTTCCGGTTTTTTTGCATCCTACAACACAAGAAGAATATGCATTAGCGCGTACGGAACGCAAAGTGGCGCGCGGTTATACGGGGTTTGTTTTTGATACATCACCCGGCGTTACTTTAGAAGAAGATTTGCTCCGTCGTGATTTGACGATTAACGCCATGGCGGAAACCCTTGAGGGAATATTGATCGATCCTTACCACGGTAAGAAAGATTTGCAACAGAAAATGTTACGCCATGTTTCCCCTGCTTTTGTAGAAGACCCAGTTAGAATTTTACGTGTGGCACGTTTTGCAGCACGTTTTGCTGGATTGGGATTTACTGTTGCTGCCGAAACAATCACATTAATGCAAAAAATCGTGCAGTCTGGCGAAATCGATGCATTAGTTCCAGAAAGAGTATGGAAAGAATTAGAGCGCGCATTGAGCGAAGACCATCCAGAACAATTTTTTCAGGTATTGGTTGTCTGTCATGCTTTACCCATTTTATTTCCAGAATTAGTCAATGATACGCAAGGGATGGATGCTTTAGTGCGATCAACAACGTTAACGACAGATTTATCCGTGCGTTTTGCTGCTTTGTTATATCGGTTGCGTGTTGATGAAGTGGATGCACTCTGTCAGCGTTATCGAGTCCCTAGTGATTATCGTGACTTAGCTGTGTTAATAGCAAAATATCGACATGATTATCAGCGCGCACAGGATTTAACCCCTACTGAAATGGCTGATTTATTACAAGGGCTTGACGCCTATCGACGCGAAACGCGTTTTGAAAAATTTTTGTTGGTATGTGCCGCAGGTATGCCTGCTTTCTCTGATTCCTTGCTTAAGCAATGCGTTGCTGCAGCAAAAACGGTGGATGCAAAAAGTATAGCCGCTGGCTTAAAAGGCAAGGAAATTGCCGAACGATTGCACCAAGAACGGATAAGAAAGATCGCTGAAATCAAAAAAAAATAGCGCTAACTGGGCATGAGCGTAAATTTACGCTCATGCAATACTCAGGTTAAATTATTACCGATTTCTTCTCGGTGCCTGTCCCTGTGTTGCCTCGCCGAAACTACGTGTAGATGGCGAAGTAGGTGGCGAAGGTTCGCCTTGAGGTGAAGCTGAAGCTGTTGTTGGCGAGCTTTTAGGAGATGAAGGTTCGCCAGTTCCTATTCCTATTCTGCTTCCTATTCTGCTGTTAATAGCAGCTGTGTTAGATGATGTAGGGGAAGGTGGTGCTTGTCTTCTCTCATTGTCTACTAGCAAAGGTTGATTTGCTTCTGCTTGTGGAAGAGGAGGATTTGCTCTTATTGTCCGCCAAACATTGCCTATATTACCGCCTGCAAGCCCAATAACTATAATGCCAGGCCCTGCTATACCACCTTTAAGCCCCCCCCAAATGCCTCGCCAAAAGCCTTGGTGTTCAAGCCCTTCTTTAATGCCTAATGTAATCCCTGTAAAAATACCAACCACACCATAGAATGCAGCCGCCAAACCTGGCCCGCCAAACAGGATGCCGGCTCCAACGCCAATACCGATACCAAATGCCGCTCCTATCAGTCCTCCTATGATTCCCCCTACCACGCCTAGCGTTTTTTTAAGTGCTTTCCACATAGCATTTTCCTCTTGTATGTTCTTTAAATAACTCACCTTACGCAGCAGCTATTGACTAACTCATGTTACGCAGTTTTTCGCAGAAAAACATGGAAATTCGGCTTTGTCATCGCGAGTCTTGCGTTTTTTGCAAGACGTGGCGATCCAGAAAAATGCTGACTGGATTGCCACACCCTGCAAAAAAACGCAGGGTTCGCAATGACACTACTTAAGCTTATTCTGCGTAAGGTGAGTGACTAATTTATAAAACCGATTATGTTTTATCCGTGATTTTTTAAGGATAAAACACATGAATACGGAACTTTTAGACATCTACAGCGATTATTTGATCAGCCAAGCTCAGCACGCAACTGCAACGGGGCTTGCAGCAACATTAGATGGCGAAATCAGCCATGATCAAGTAAGCCGTTTTCTTCGAGCAGATGATTACAATTCAAAAGAATTATGGACATATATCAAGCCAGAAATTCGTCATCACGAACAATCCACAGGAGGAGTATTATTATTAGATGACACTATTTCAGAAAAAACTTATACAGATGAAAATACTGTTAATTGCTGGCATTTTTCTCACGCAAAAGGTCGACATGTTAAAGGAATTAATTTGCTTTCATGCTTGGTACGCTATGGTGACATTGCATTACCAATTGGATATGAAGTTATAAAAAAAGATATCCTTTATTCTGATTTAAAAACAAAACGACAAAAAAGAAAATCTCGTGTTGGAAAAAACGATTTATTTCGCGGTCTCATTCAGCAGGCAGTTAACAATCATGTTTTATTTGAATATGTGTTAGCCGATAGCTGGTTTGGATCAAAAGCAAATATGACATTTATTCATGAAACACTGCAGAAATCCTTCATTTTTGGCATCAAATCTAATCGTTGTGTAGCAATGACATTTATTAATGCTAAGAGCGGCCAATTTCAACAAGTTAATTCACTCGACTGGAAAGATGGTGACTGTAACACCGTCTATCTTAAAGATATTGCTTTTCCTGTTAAGCTGCTTAAGAAAGTCTTCACAAACGAAGACGGATCAACCGGAACGCTTTACCTTGTCACTAATGATTTATCCATTGATGCTGACCGCATTTACGAAGTCTACCAAAAACGGTGGCGAATAGAAGAGTTTCATAAGTCAGTTAAACAAAATGCTAGTTTGTCTAAATCGCCAACAAAAACAATTCGTACGCAATGCAATCATCTTTTTGCTTCGATGATTGCCTACTGCAAGCTGGAATTATTAAAAGTAAAAACAGCTATGAATCATTTTGCGATTAAACATAAATTATTGCTAAAGGCTAATCAAATTATGTTCAAAGAGCTGCGGGCGTTAAAGGCTGCTGCGTAAGGTGAGTAAATAATATCTATGAAATTATAGTTGATAAATATTAACGCAACTTTAAATAAAAAAAATTGTTAAAAATCAAAAAGTTGAAATGTAATTCTGGACGATACCGTCATCGCGAGGCCGCGAAGCGCTTGGCCGTGGCGATCCAGTAGCAGCGCTTAATAACATAAAATCATTCTAAAACGTATTACCATGTATCTCCGAAGAGGCAATCACTTTTAGAAAGCCCCACCAAACATTCCAATTCAGAAATAGCATCAATTTAAAAAGGATAATCTTTTTGGGTAGACAACCTGCAGTTTATATTATGGCGAACAAAAAAAATGGAACTCTGTACACGGGCGTAACGAGCGATATTGTTACGCGTGTTTATCAGCATAAAAATGCAGAAGCACCTGGATTTACAAACCGTTATGACTGTAAGAATCTTGTGTACTATGAACAGCACGGAGATATGTTGAGCGCCATAACGCGAGAAAAACAAATAAAAGCCGGATCAAGGAAAAAGAAGATAGTGCTTATTGAATCAATGAATCCTGAATGGCAAGATCTG
>CAZAEO010000066.1:0-4829 GCA_964484285.1 uncultured Coxiellaceae bacterium
GGACAGTAGTGCGCTTACGCTCAGGATGACAGATTTGAAACATTTGCCATTTTTGCCGTGTACAGAGTTGTTTTCAGAAAAATAAGCCAATATTAGAACAACTTATCTATAAATAGTTAAAATATGGGTAACTTTCCTTGTAATCTTCACGCTAGCTAGTGAAAGAGAGTTATAATAAACACTGATATCCAATTTAATTGGAGGAAGCAAACATGCATCGGGCCGCCACACGAAAACATTCGCACCAAAGTAATATTTCTCATGAATTAGCAAGAATTAAAAATGCATTTACTAGAGCTACACACCGTGCGCGAGGGAAAGCAAATAGAGCACTGATCGGTGCGTTAGATAATGTTAAAGAAAAATCGGATCTGCTCCAAGAGAATGTAACTGATTATGTTGCTACAAAGCCTTTCAAATCGATGGGCTTAGCAATGTTAACAGGCGCTATTATTGGTTATTTTATACACAAATAGTGATAACCGCTAAAACCAAATACTGTGAGTGCCACTTTTTTAAGGTGTCACTCACATTTGTTTATCTCACTGAGTGATATAAATTATATAGTTCGCTAATAACCCACGAGTTTCCTCTTAACTTAATTGAAATGATTTTCTAACGCTTTTTAAGTAATCTTCTTGTTAGACAATGTTTCTATTATCTCGTACAATTGCGCACCTATTTTTATTATGAAATCCAAAAAAGAGTTCTTATGGCACAATTTATTTATACTATGCAAGGGGTAGGCAAGATAGTCCCGCCTAAACGTGAAATATTAAAAAATATTTGGCTATCCTTTTATCCTGGCGCCAAGATTGGTGTATTGGGCTTAAATGGTTCAGGGAAATCATCGTTACTTAAAATCATGGCAGGTATAGATAAAGAATTTATTGGTGAGGCTCGTCCTGAAAGCGACATTAAAATTGGCTACTTATCGCAAGAACCACAACTTGATGCTAACAAAACTGTACGCGGAAACATCGAAGAGGGGGTAGGGGAAATTTTGCATACTCTCACGCGTTTTAACGACATCAGCATGAAATTTGCGGAACCTATGAGCGAAGAGGAAATGACTCGCTTATTAGAAGAACAGGGCAATTTACAAGCCAAAATTGATGCGATGAATGGCTGGGAACTTGAACGAAGATTGGAAATTGCTGCGGATGCTTTACGTTTACCTCCGTGGGATGCTGATGTAACAAAATTATCGGGCGGTGAACGCAGACGGGTTGCCTTGTGTCGTTTGTTATTGTCAAAACCTGATATGTTATTACTAGACGAACCCACAAACCACTTAGATGCAGAAAGTGTGGCCTGGCTAGAGCGATTTTTGCATGAATATCCAGGTACAGTGGTAGCCGTGACACATGATCGTTATTTCTTAGATAATGCGGCTAGTTGGATTTTAGAATTAGACCGTGGCCAAGGCATTCCATATGAAGGCAATTACTCTGCTTGGCTGGAGCAAAAAGAAAAACGTTTAGAACAAGAAGAGCACCAACAAAGTGCGCACCAAAAAGCAATGAAAGCTGAGCTTGAATGGGTGCGAAGTAATCCCAAAGGCCGACATGCAAAAAGCAAAGCACGTCTCGCACGTTTTGAAGAATTAAGTTCACAAGAATTTCAAAAACGTAATGAAACACAAGAGCTTTACATTCCACCGGGTCCTCGCTTAGGTGACTTGGTCATTGAGGTAGAAAATGTAAGTAAACGATTTGATGGCCGTTTGTTATTTGAAAATTTACATTTTCAAATTCCCAAAGGCGCTATCGTTGGTATTATTGGCCCTAATGGAGCAGGTAAATCGACTTTATTTAAAATGTTAATGAGTGTTGAAACACCTGATACAGGTCATATTCGCATTGGAGATTCAGTAAAATTATCTTATGTAGACCAAAGTCGCGATGCGCTCAATGGACAACATACCGTATGGCAAGAAATTTCTGATGGGTTAGATATCATGACCATTGGAAATTATCAGATTCCTTCACGCGCGTATGTGGGTCGTTTCAACTTTAAAGGCACGGACCAACAAAAATTTATTAAAGATCTATCGGGCGGAGAACGTAATCGTGTTCATTTAGCAAAACTACTAAGTAGCGGCGGAAATGTTTTATTGTTGGATGAACCAACCAATGATTTAGATGTTGAAACGCTACGCGCATTGGAAGAAGCATTATTAGCCTTTCCTGGTTGTCTCATGGTGATTTCGCATGATCGCTGGTTTTTAGATCGTATCGCGACGCATATTCTTGCGTTTGAAGGAGATAGTAGTGTAGCATTTTTCGCTGGAAATTATACTGATTATGAAGAGGATCGTGTGCGTCGTTTAGGCGAACAAGCTAAGCAACCACATAGAATCAAATATAAAAAATTAGAAGCTTAAAAAATGGAGTTACTATGCAATTAAGAAACCGTCGAACAAAAGAAGAAATTAAATTTTATCAAGGTGACAAAATTCATTCATTTTTCGCAGGTGTTAAACACAAAACCCAAACACAAGAAGATTTCTTCCATGATTTTTTACAGGACTTTAAAGAACGTATTGTTAACTTTCCAAAAAAAATACAAAAGCAATTACTTAATCAAGTAATAAATGCATGGAAACAATATGGAAAACAATTAGAACAAGCATTTAACAATAATGATCTCCAGGCTTTATTTGAAAAATTGCATACGCAACCACAAAAAATGGAATGGCAAGAACCTTCTTTCTTGAAAACGATGACAACAGCTCTTCTGCAAGCTAAATTAGGACCTCTTGCTTATGTATTAACACCCATGATGCTAAGCGCTACATCTGCCGCTGCACAAGAAGTCATGTGGGTTCCACATGAGGGGCAACCAGGAGATGGAATGGATTTATGTAAAAATATTCTGTTTGGTTGTGTACAAGGATATGCTACGAATGGAACTGATGCAGCATGGAAAATAGGTAATCCGCAGTATAATCGCATATTGAGTGAAGTAAGCCATGACTCATCTGGCTCAGCGCGTGAACAATTACGTACTTGTTTTGATGCGGATGCGTTAGGTAATGTAGTGACACATACTCTTAACAATGCAGATAAGAACGGCCCAACAGCGGATTGTTTAGCACAAGCGCCTGATTGGCAAGGATGGGGACTCACAGCTCGAACAACGAATGTTCCTTCAATGACCTGTCCTAGCTTACAAAATAACATTGCAAGTGAAGTGCAAAGTTGTCAGAGCTATTTAGGTCAAGCGGCACAAGCAGGTAAAATTATAGGAATAGCGCTGGGTGCTACAGCGGGAGCTGTAATATTATGCGTCGGTTCTTACATGCTTTATCAAAAATGTCGCGGCCGATCTATAGATTGTGATCAAGCGATGCATAATATTTGTTAAATCTAAACTGCTTCAAGTATAGCAGCCACTCCCATGCCGCCTGCCGTGCAAATCGAAATTAAACCGCGGCCTTGACCTTTTTGGTGAAGCATTTTTGCAAGAGTTCCAACGATGCGGGCGCCAGTTGCCGCAAAAGGATGTCCTAATGCAACGCTGCCGCCTTTTATATTCATTTTGGATTGATCAATTGCACCTAAAGGCGTATTTCGTTTAAGAACTCGCGCGCAATATTCTTTTGATTCCCATGCTTTTAAGGTACATAGCACTTGTCCTGCAAAAGCTTCATGTATTTCGTAAAAATCAAAATCTTGTAGTGAGAGATGATTTCTTGCAAGAAGTTGGTTAACCGCAAGAGTAGGGGCCATTAAAAGTCCTTCACCCTGCACAAAATCAACCGCTGCAACTTGTGCATCAACAAAGCGCGCTAACAAAGGATAATTCAATTGTGTTGCATCTTCTGCTGCAGTTAAATACACTGCAGCAGCTCCATCGGTAAGTGGACTACTGTTTCCAGCAGTTAATGTTCCTTTGCCAGTCAAATCAAATGTGGGTTTAAGTCTTGCCAACTTTTCTAAAGAAGAATCAACACGCAGTGTTCCATCACGCTTTTGTCCCATAAATTCAAAAACAAGATCGTCATAAAATCCTTCATTATAAGCAGTTGTTCCATTTTGATGGCTTAACAATGCAAGTTCATCTTGTGCTTGCCGGGAAATATTCCATTCTTTTACCATGAGCTCACAATGTTGACCCATTGAAAGATGTGTGCGTGGCTCAGTCACTTGTGGATATTCTACGCCAAAATCTGAGGGTCTAAATGATAGAATTTTTTTAATCTTTTTTGCCATGCTTTTTGTGTTGTAATGCAGAGCAATCAGTTTCTGTGCTAAGGATCTTTTTGTCATAATAGGTAAATCGCTATTGGTATCCACGCCACCCGCAATTCCATTATCAATTTGATAATTTGCAATTTTAAGTGCGATGAGAATTGTGATTTCAAGACTTGTGCCGCAGGCACGTTGCAACGTGAAAGCAGGAGTATGTGGGTCGAGTGTTGTACCTAGCACACATTCGCGTGCTAAGTTCCAATTTAACGAACTATTCATGATGGCTCCCAATCCAACATCACCTAGTATTTTTCCATCTAGATGCATTTTGTTGATTAATACCTGGAGAGCGGTTGTCATTACAGCTTGCGTGGTAACATTTGTATAATGAGTCATTGATTTTACGAAAGGAGTACGCATGCTTCCGGCAATATAAACTGGGCGTGTTTTCATCTGAAATCCTTTGTTTTTACAATAGATTAAATTTTAAACCTATTCATAGGGAGATCAACTAGAATATTGATAAAAACAGCGCTGACTAGCTCCAGGCGTAAGGAAGAAATCTAATTAATCGCCAATAAGGGTGATTATTTCGATAATCACCCTAAAAAACGCCGAGAAATTGATTGAATT
>CAZAEO010000066.1:4839-12070 GCA_964484285.1 uncultured Coxiellaceae bacterium
GTAAACCAGGGGCGGATTCAAACAATAACTGCAACTGCTTAATTTCTAATCTATATCAATGACTTCCCAATGAATCTTTCTTTGTTATTACCCTCTGTAATATTAAGCTGCATATCACTAAAACCATGTTTTTTTAGAAACTCAAAGGTTTCTGGCGATATCTTGCTATAGAGAGTTTTAAAGTCGCGACTTCTTAACCATTTTTCGATAAAAATTAAGAGCTCACTACCAAAATTTTGTTTTTGATTTTTTTCATTAATAAAAATAAAATGAATTACAGCCTTACCATCAGGACATAGCTGAACGTGTGCATAACCAATGATATCTGTTTTCTTTAATACGACTAAATGAACATGAGTTGGATCGTCAAATAAACCTGTATGAGGATCAGATTTTTGAAAATTTTCATGAAAATATTTTTCTCTAAATTGTTTTAGCGTACTCCATTCATTATCAGTTAATGCTTTAACTATACGTATTCCATGCCATCCAGCTTTTTCATCGATATTAGCGACGAACTCATCTTTTCCAAAACAGTAAGAAGTTCTATCATTAGAATACTTTTCTGCGAGTTTTTCTTTTAAAAAAGCATAGGCGTCTCTATCCTCCAGATTATTTATCATCCAATTACGAAATCTTAAGTGACGATCAATTTCTGGATTACCTTGTTCAAAAACATGCACATGAAATGCATTTTCTTTTATAAAAAATCTTCTCAACATAAATCCATATTCGCCTTTAATTTCATAACCTAGCTTTTGCATATTAATATTACTTGCATCAACATCTTTTAGATTAATGACAACTGGCAATATATCAATAATAGGTTTAGCAGCTAATCCTGGGACAGATGTAGAGCCAATGTGATGAATAGCAAGGCAGTTGTTACCAAGAGCTTCTTTAATTTTGGCAGCTTCATCTTGAAATATTTTAGGCCACATTGGATTATACTTAACGACCTCAATTAATCCTAAGTTCTCTTTAGTTTGTAATGATTTCATTGTGTATTCTCTAAATTATTAAATATTTCATTGGGAGTTGCATATCCTAAAGTTTTTCTTGGTCGATTATTTAATCTGTTTGCAATAATCAAAAGTTCTCGATCTGTAATGTTACTAAAATCAGATCCTTTTTTTAAATTATGAATTGATATATTCGTTCATGACTAATTAAAAATAAATTACGGCGTTTAGCATATCCACTGATTTGCTCAGGACTCCAATCTTGTGTTAATTTTTCACGAACAATCCGTTCGACATCATCTGTAAATTTAATGTATTTATGTTTCATTTTGTGTCTTTCATCAGTATAACTTTGAGCATAATTAGGTTTATATTGCCATGAACCCAATGCAGTACGAACAAAAGTAATATTGCGGCTCAATTCACGACTGATTGTGGATTTATGAACGCCTAATTCTTTTGCTATTTCAGATTGGTTATAACCTGCTCGCCATAACCCATAAATTTGGCAACGCTTTCTAAAATTCAATTGATTATACGCCACAATGCAACTCCTTGTTATAATAATCAGAGCAAATTATACGATAGAGCCAGACTATTATTTGATCAAAAGTTGCGGTTATTATTTGAATTCACGAGGGACGGATTCAAGTCGTAAATGAACAATAGCAGCTTGTGTTTTGTTAAGCGTTGCGCTACACTTAACATATGATTAAGTCATGGAAGCACAAAGGATTAAAGAAATTTTTTGATACTGGCAATAAGTCAGGCATTACTGCTAGCCATTTCATAAATTAGTAGGTGAGCTGAAGGGTTTTTATTCAGTAACTGTCAATGAAAATTGGCGAGTTATTTTTAAATTTGATAGCACGAATGCAATCGATGTCGACTATGTTGATTATCATTAATGTGTGGAGGTAAAAACAATGGCTATTATACACAACCCGCTTCACCCTGGAGAAGTTGTTAAAGATGAATTAATTGATGCAACAGGCCTGAGCGTGACAGAAGCAGCAGAAAGATTAGGCGTATCTCGCACGGCTCTATCTCGTCTCCTAAATGGACATGCGGGAATTAGCCCTGAAATGGCATTACGGTTATCTAAATTTTTTAATACCAGCATTGAAATGTGGATCAATTTACAAGCTCAGTACGATACTTGGTTAATTAGCAAGCAAATTAAAAAGATTAAAGTCAAACCATACGATGAAGCTGCTTGATCTTTTTTTCGATGCTTTTGCGGTGGAAGCATAAAACCAAGTGGAGATATCATTTATTTATAATAATTAATTACAGGGTATTAAAAAATACATTTGAACCATTACCCCTAATCATGATATCTCCGCCAGTGGCAATCGATATAATATTTGTCTTATCAAAAATCATATTAGCAACAGCTTTGCCAGCACAACCTAATTCTTTATATACATCAATGACGCATTGATTAGGATTGTATTTACAGGTTTCTTCGAAACTAACTTGATTAATAATTTTTATTGTATATTTTTCTATATCACCTAATGCGAGTGAACAAACACCATTAGTGCTAAAAGATAAGTTATATTTTGTAGCATTACCAAATTTAAGATCATCAGCACTTGCTATTGTTAAAACTCCAAACAAGCTTGCTGTTATTAGAAACAAAGCAATTTTACTCATTTTCATATCAATCTCCATTTCAGTTGTTGAGGATTAAATTTTTAAATCCATTTTGACCAGAGTCATTAAACCCTAAACTCGTATTCTTGTCTAATTGTTTTAGCTACAAGCTCATAAGCATTATTCAACAAAGGCTCCCCATGTGCGCTAAGAAGATGACAAAACGCAAGGGTCTTTAGTTTTACAAAATCCGAGGATTTAACGTGACATGCTTTTTTCCAAACAGTTGATATGCTTGCAGCCCCAAAAAGACCTTGATCTTCATATTTTTTTGCAGTTTCAGCGTTAAAAAACTGATCTGGAGCTAACCAGTTTTTTATGCTGTCACACGTGATCAGAATCCCACCTTCTTGAGCAATATGTAGTATTCCTTCAGGTTGTTTAGCTGTTTCAAATACAAAAAGTGAACCATTATCAAAAGGCATTTTGCTCCCTGAAACCATCTCAATATCAGCAGTATGATTATGGTCATGCACCATTCCTTTCAACGCCCATAATTTTGCACTATATCTATCTATATAGAATAAATCGTCTCTACCGTGAAATGCGCCAATTTTTATTATATTTTGAACGTCTCCAAGCGACTCTAACGTTATTAATGCGTTGTCCTGTAATCTTACTGTATTAATTAAAGAAAGTACATTGCCATCACGTACAATAATCATATTGCGACTATGTTGGAGAACCGCATTATCATGTTTTATGATATTTGTTCCGGTTACCATAAATATATTTGGTAATATTTCTTTAATCTGACCGTGTGGCCATGCCGGTGAATACATTTGCTCAATCCTATTTTTTACTAAAAATGAATTTTTATATTTTTAAATTATTTCATTGTGGATGTTGGAATGTTACAACACGCAAGCTCTTTCTTCAATTTACGAGTCAATTGGATCATGCTTATAGCCGCCTCCGCCGCTTCGATCCCTTTGTGATATTTTGATTGACAGACCCTATCTTGAGCTTGCTTGAGATTGTGAGTTGTTAAAATACCAAAAATAACCGGAATATTGAACTCTAGCATCACTTGCTGACAACCTTGGCTTACCTGTTGACAAACATAGTCATAATGGTCTGTTTCACCACGAATCACAGCGCCCAGACAAATAATTGCTTGGTATTTTTTCGACAGAGCAAGAAGTTTTGCTGTTAAAGGAATTTCAATTGCACCAGGAACTTTAATAATATCCACCTGATTTTTATCAATGCCCGATTTAATTAATCGTGATAAAGTGCCTTCTAATAATTTTTCAGTAATATCCGAATTAAACATACTAACAATAATTGATATTTTGACTTTTGAATCAAACATGATGCATTTCCTCTAAAAAATATCACAATTGATGACATGATGTAATTTTTCTTTTTTTACTTTTAAATAATTTTTATTATGTTCATTACAGAAAATAGGAATTTCCTCTCTCTGCACATGCGATATTCCATATTTTTTGAGATTAGTGATTTTGTGCGGATTATTAGTAAGCAATCGAATGTGATGAATATTTTTATTTCTTAATATATTTGCAGCCAGATAATATTCCCTGGAATCTACTGGCAAACCGAGATGGTGATTCGCTTCGACCGTATCTAATCCATTTTCTTGCAGCGAATAAGCTTTAATTTTATTAAAAAGACCTATGCCGCGCCCTTCTTGATTTAGATAAATTAAGCTCCCACCCTCCTCGCCAATTTTTTGCAATGAATAGTGAAGCTGCATATTGCAATCACAACGTTTTGAACCAAACAAATCACCTGTAATACAAGCGGAATGTATCCTTATTAAGGGTGGATTTTTTAGTATATTATTGTTGGTCAGTATAATATGTTCATGGCTATTAAATTTTTCTTTTATTACAGATAATGTAAATGTCCCGTATTTTTCTGTAGGTAATTTCGTTTCTATTTCATCGAGAATCAAATTTTCTTGGCAAAGGCGATAAGTTATAATGTCTTCTATAGAAAGTATTTTTATATTATGCTGCTTTGCAAATTGACGTAGTTTTTTACCTTTTGCCATTGTACCATCAGGATTCATCATTTCGCACAATACCGCAGCGGGACTAAATCTAGCTAGACGTACGATATCAACCGCACCTTCCGTGTGCCCTTGGCGCACTAATACTCCGCTTTCGTGTGCATGCAACGGAAATATATGTCCTGGCTTTACGATATCCTCAGATGTCGCATCCTTTTTTGTTGCTGTTAGAATAGTGGTTACACGATCTTTGGCTGAAACACCTGTCGTTACACCTTCTCTAGCTTCTATGGAAACTGTAAAAGGAGTGCCACGATGACTGGTGTTTTCGTGTGGAGAAACCATATAACTTAAATTGAGCTTTTTGAGCTGGCCTGCTGTCAAGGATAGACAAATAATTCCACTGCCATTTCTAATCATAAAATTGATAATATCTGGTGTAATTATTTCCGCAGGAAAAACGAAATCTCCTTCATCTTCTCGACTTGGATGATCTGTTAAAATAATCATTTTTCCTTTACGCAATTCATCTATCGCTATTTTAACGTTATTATGCATGTTTATTGATTCCTCAATAGTTTTTCTACGTATTTACCTAAAATATCAACTTCAACATTTACTTTTTTCCCCATATGATAGTGATTTGCAATAGTAACTTCTCTTGTATGGGGAATTAATGTGACAGCAAACCATGTTTCTGCAATATCGATGACTGTAATACTCATTCCATCTAATGCAATATAACCCTTCCTTACAATGTATTTGGCTAACTGTGGTGGCATATTGATTTTTAAAATAACCGCATCTTCTCCGTCTTTTTTTAATTCGATGATTTCACAAGTTGCATCTACATGCCCCTGTACATAATGTCCATTAATGCGATGATTATTTTTAATAGATCTTTCTAGATTAACTAAGCTACCCATGGAAAGCTGACCTAAATTGCTCAGCCGTATTGTTTCTGGAACGATTGTTATATCAAATGATTCGTTAATTAAAGCAGTAATAGTGAGACAAACTCCATTCACTGATATGCTATCTCCTATCGTTAAATCAGAAAATTTTTTATGCGGAATGACATTCATTTTTAAGCAATCTTTTTCAATAGATAAATGCTTAATCACACCTGTTGATTCAACAATTCCATTAAACATGCTTAATTTCCTGAAAATCAGCTATAAAATGAAAATCACTACCTATTTTAGAAAAATCTTTAATACTAAGATGTTTCTTTTTATCAAGAGATCCAATGATAGTTGAAGATAAATATATATGAACTTTATTGACTAGGTTTTCTTTAAAAAAACTTTCATGAACTGTAGCGCCTCCCTCAACTAACAAACTAGTTATTTCCTTTTGCCCCAATTTGTCAAGCAATGTAGGTAAGCATATTTTTTTTTCTTTATTTTCAGGAAGAATGCATAATTCCACATGATTAGATTTGATGTGTTTAACGAGATCGATTGTTTTTTTAGTAGCAACAATGATGGTTCTACCAGGAGTCTTGTCATTAAAAATATTTAAATTGAGCGGTAATTTTTTTTGTCCCGACAAAATGATACGAATTGGTTGTTTTGAATGCGCTTTGTCGCTTGATGCGAATCTTACGGTTAATTGTGGATTATCTTGATGTATCGTATTTGCGCCAACTAATATTGCATCAACTTGCTGGCGAACCTGATGAGTATGATATTGAGATTCTCTACAAGAAATTTGTTTATCATCATGAGGATTAACTTTTTTTTTACCATCTAATGACATGGCCCATTTTGCAATAACGAAAGGTCGTTTGTTTTTAATGTAATGAAAAAATATTTCATTGAGCTGCGTTGCTTCTGCTGACATAAATCCGACTTCGACCGCTATGCCAGCTGAACGTAAAAGTGTTATTCCTTTTCCTGAAACCAAGGGATTAGGGTCCATACATGAGACATATACATTTTTAATCCCTGCTGCTATCAGCGCAGATGTGCAAGGTGGAGTTTTTCCTTGATGACAGCAAGGCTCAAGAGTGATATAAGCGGAAGCACCCTTTGCTTGTTCTCTCGCTTCTCTTAATGCAAAAATTTCTGCATGCGGCTCCCCCGCGCGCTGGTGAAACCCTTGGCCAACAATATGATTATTTTTTACGATAATGCACCCAACCATTGGGTTAGGTGAAACAGTTAAACGTCCTTGCTCTGCCAGACGCAGCGCTAAAGACATGTAATGGAGATGATTCGCATTCACTTCCTAGCTCCTGTTGAAATGATCAGGGCTAGAATCATAATAAACACATTTGCCAATACGTACTTATTTTATGCCGATAAGAAAACGCATAAAGACGACACATGAAATGTACTTGCTTATGGATTCATCTTCTTTCATCCGGACTATACCGTCGGCTTTGGATTTTCACCAAATCTGCTGATCTTTTTTAAAAAAATCGCTCGCGGGCTACTTTACTTAAGTAAAAATACCGCCGGTGAGGAGTCGCACCCCGCCCTGAAGAATAATCGCCTTTAAAACTAATCCTAAAAAAAAGGATTGTCAATAGTGGCTGCATTTTTTTTCAGGCATCTCTTTCAGCAGAGATGCTATTATCCTAAATTCGGCAGTTGCAACCTGCTGCGAAGGTCTACTGCACTGAATC
>CAZAEO010000067.1:0-11858 GCA_964484285.1 uncultured Coxiellaceae bacterium
AAACGTTTCAAGATCGAAGTAAGATGGGCTCTGCATCGGGAAAAACTTATTTGACTGGGTACTAGGAGCTCTTCTTTGTTGAGCAGGGGGGAACGGGCGTTTCATCTCCTTTCACCTCTGTTGAATGCGCTGTCCCAACTGATGAAGTTGATGGACTCGATGCCGCATTTTCTGCATGAGAAAACAATTTTAGCCGTGCTTCCTGCGGGTAAGCAGGCAGTACATTTTCTTGTTTAAGCGATTTTGAATCAACTGGTGTTGCTTGCTTAGTATGCTTTTGAAGCAAATCAACGATTGCATCAAGTTTAAGGAATGTAGCCAATTGAACAGGCGTATACTCGTAACTGATATTGGATTCAGAGGGTTGAATCTGATAAAATGCTTTTAAGTCTAATCGAGCGCCCATTTCAATTAACCAGCTCACTTTTTCAATATCATTACTCATGACTGCATGGTGCAAAAGCGTGCCACCTTTGATATTTACAAGTATGGGAGGATGAGCATTTGGATCCTTCTCGCTAAAAAAATGCATTAAATCGTTAAGCTTTTCAGACGTACCCATTTTAAATGAAGAGATGGGAAAATAATCGCTGTAAATAGATGAGTATGAATCCTTTTCATCTTGTAGAAGAACAGCCGCATCTCTTTTTTTATCGTAAAAATAAATTCTAGGCTTGAATTTATCTGGCTCAAGACTAAATCCAGCTACATAAGCATATTCAGTAGGAATAGGTAGAGACTTAATAATTTCAGGTGTAAGGTCTTGGTCTAGCCAGCCCAAACTATATTCAGAGATTAATCTTTTACTGAATAAACATGGAACTTGTTGGTTAATATCAGCATATTTGCAATGCTCTTTGAATTTTTCGAAATCAAGTTCCAACAAACGAAAAAAGCCAGGAACATCGGATTTTTGGTAGGACTTATAACTTACTTTCTGTACTCCGAGTCTGTCAAGATTTAAATAAGGAATTGATAAATTATAAAATGTCATAACTCCCGCCCTTTGATAAGGGGTCTTTAATCGTCTAACAAAAGCTTGTTGTAACTTTTGATTATTATCCTTAATATTATTCGGGGAATACATTAAATAAAAATCGTTTAATCCTGAGAAACCTGATTGGGCTGTAGTAAAATTTTCCTGAGAAGGGCAATCGAGCTTAAGTCCTTCTTTTGGAAACACATTAGTATCAAAAAAATAACCTGGCTGTTTCATTAAGAGAAATAAGGAAAAACGATCTTTGAAATCAATTAATTCACCCACAGTCATTTTTTCAACTTGCGATATTTTGGCTAGATTTGCAGCAAGTGCATTGGTAGCATCATCATCTAATTTTTTCTCTTCTTCAAGCAAGTCTTCTATCGCACAAACTTCGATTTGCACACCCTGGCTCTTAAAAAGTTGTTGATAATCATCATAATATTTTTTAAGACACCAAAATTTAATAATATTTTTTTCTTTATAAATATCTTTCTGAAATTCTTTACAAAGACTAATAGGACCAGCAATATCATGTCCGGGTAGAGACATAGGGTTGTCCTTGGTGGGCGATCCAACCCATAAATAATGTATTTCAGGCAGAGTCGGCATAATGTTTGAGTATCCGCGTGGATTCTTACTGTACTAATTATAGCTCGCTATATAAATTTTGCATAATATCGAATTAACTCACATTAAAAAATAACCCCAGCCGAACAAAGACACCAAATTCCATTTGGTGTCTTTGTTTAATTAAAGAATCTACCTTCTAGACACTATGAGTGAGAAACAGCATCTGCAACTTCACTGCATAATTTAGGATTTTTACTTTTCGTTGCGATATCACCTAATGAAATAATTCCTGTCAACCGTTTATCCTTATTCAATACAGCAAGACGACGAATTTGTAATTTCTCCATTTGTTGCGCAGCTGTTTCCACACTATCACTTTCAAAACAAAAATGGATGCCTTTCGTCATAATATCTCGCAACGTTGTTTTGGCGGGATCTTTTCCTGTCGCTACCGCTCTGATTGCGATATCCCGATCAGTGACAGCCCCTATCAAACGATCATTCTCGCCCACGGGAATAAAGCCATAGTCATGGGTACGCATTTGATTAGCTGCTTCTTTCAAAGAAGTCGTTGGAGAAAGAAATTCAGGTTTTTTTGACATAATATCTTTGGCTAACATAAGTAATCTCCTTAATAATGACGTGTTTTGAAGGCCTTATCTCATAAATAGCTCCATTTTAAGACATATATATTTTAATTGATTAATTTTAAATCTTTTTATCCTTAAGATAGCCTGTCAAACCACTTATTACTATAACATACATTTACCCTTACTGATCGAACAATGGTCAATGCTTTTGCCCTGATGATTCGAATTGCTTGGCTTGTGATAAAACCGATGCAGATTAATTAATCCATACCGCCCCATTGTTTTCTGTGGATCCACTATTTCAGCTTGCTCTCTTACTGTTAAATGAGGGCTTAATTGTTTCATCCAAAGCGTTTCAGTTTTGAAAAAAGCATCCCGAAAATAATCACCTATAGGCTCAACATAGTTAACCAACAATGAAATATTTAACGCTTTTATTTCTTGCTTGGTTAACTTTCGTGGGTAAGCCGCGCTTTGCGTGGTATTTAACAAAATAAATTGTTTAGCAAATTCTTCGCCTTTCAGATTTTGGTTAGTCAAAAAATTATAATATTTTATTGCGACTTCAATACAGGCTTTAAATTTTTCTTCATTCGTTATTTTTATTGGCAATAAAAAATCTTTGTTTAGCGTATAAGATAAAAACGTTGCAACCTCACGTAATGCATAAAGAAAATTAATCAATGCAGCGGGTATACTTGAATAATATTGATCTATTAAATTTTCACCATACTTTACCGGCGAAACACAGATGATTTTTTTCCACAATAACGTAGATTGCTTTCCTACTGTAAGCAATTGTCGCCATAATGCTGACGGCGTTCCTGAAATCAATACCACATCCTCATGCTTCATGTTATTCACTATTTCTTCTCCCTCTCCTTTTTCTATTTTTTCTTTTACTATTTTTTCTGTTATTTTTTTCTTTATTATTTCTTCTGTAAATGTGACATTTTCTCCTGTATTAGTTGAATGACGTTCTATAACATCAACTAGCACTCCTAAATCCCTTAAACGTGCCGAAAATGTTTCTGCTTCAGATAAACCAAAAATAGGGCCGTCTTTTGTGCCATGCCCGCCAAAACTGCAAACATACACTTTAGGACGTTTGTGTTTAGCCAAACGATGATAAAGCGTCGCAATAAAATCTACCTGAGTCAAATCATTGCTGCCAAAAAGCCATAACACATCCGGAAGATCACTTAACTCTTTTTGTTCTTCTAATTTTTCTTTGATTTCTGTCAAATGTATTTTTGCGTCCTTATCTTTGTAAAGCTGGATGCTCGGTGTCAACACATCATGCATTATTTTAGCATCTGCCTGAAGGGTTGCTAATACATCTAAATTTTTCTCACGTAATTTACGGGATAATAAAGTTAAAAAATCTTTTTGGTCAGCTAAATCCAGTGCTTTTTGTGATTCAGATTCTTCTGCTTTAATGTCTGCATGAATGTTGATAGGAAATCTGGTTTTAAACTGCTTGAGCCTTTCATCTTCCTTCAAAAAGTTAATACGCATGTTTATTGCTCCTTATGAATTGCTATCCCAGTGCTAATACAGTATATTGACGATTTTCAACAACATGGTATTTATTAACATGGAAGTTCATAAAAATAAACCCAATTATTTTTTTCTGTTGATCACATCTGTCGCTGCACTGTCTGGAATTTTATTTGGCTACGATACCGGCGTTATTTCTGGAGCCATTTTATTTATTAAAACTGATTTTCAATTAACACCACAAACAAATGGTGTCGTAGTCAGCGCAGTATTATTAGGCGCTTTGTTAGGCGCCATTGTCAGTGGACGATTAGTAGACCATTTAGGCCGTAAACGTTTATTGATCACCGATGCTGTTCTCTTTATTGTAGGCACCATTGCGAGCGCTTTTGCCAATTCTATCGCGTTTTTAATAGTCGGGCGCATCAGTGTAGGCATTGCCATCGGCATTGCTTCCTATGTAGCACCTCTTTATATTTCTGAAATAGCACCCACAAGATATCGTGGTGCTCTCGTCTCTTTAAATCAATTAGCGATCACACTTGGTATTTTACTGTCGTATATAGTCGATTTTATATTTGTAAACCACGGTGGTTGGCGCTTTATGTTAGGCACAGGCATCATTCCCGCTTTAGGTTTATTAATCGGGATGTTTTTTCTGCCTGATAGCCCTCGATGGCTGTGCGCACGCGGATTGCATACCCAAGCATTAACTATTTTAGAACGTATACACGGATGTGTTAAAACCGCGAACCATGAACTTGCGAATATTCAAAAAAATTCAACCGCCCATGGTTCATGGAAAACATTGTTTACACTGCATGTCAAATCCACTGTCATCATTGGTGTTGGTCTTGCCATTATCCAGCAGTGTACCGGCATTAATACGATTATTTATTATGCACCCACCATTTTTAATTTGGCTGGCTTTGCAGGCCCAACCAGCGCAATCCTAGCCACGATAGGTATTGGTTTAGTCTTTGTGCTATCCACCCTTGTTGCATTACCGCTCATTGACACCATTGGCAGACGACCTTTATTGCTTGCAGGTTTACTCGGCATGACCGTTAGTCTGGGTTTACTAAGCTTTGCCTTTTACCAACCCGGTACATCGCCTTTGTTAAAATGGACCGCTTTATTCAGCATGTTAATTTACATTGCTTGTTTTGGCTTTAGTTTAGGGCCCATCATGTGGCTAATCATTGCGGAAATTTATCCCCTGAAAGTACGCGGTTTAGGCTGCAGTATTGCGACAGCCGCCAATTGGGGCAGCAACATGTTAGTGGCTCTCACTTTTTTAAGTTTAATTGAATTCTTGGGAGCAAGTTATACATTTTCAATTTACTGTGCATTGAGCATTCTCAGTGTATTGTTTGTGTATTATCTTGTGCCTGAAACAAAAGACATCACGTTAGAACAAATGGAAGAAAATTTACGTGCTGGACGGTATTTTAAAAAAATGGGACAAGTGACTGCCATCGCACAAGCAACGGGGAGTTAATATGTATTTAGGAATTGATCTTGGCACATCCAGTGTCAAGTTAATTTTAATGAATGAGCAATTGCAAATCGTTGGACAAAGTGCCGCCGCATTAACAACATCTCATCCTAAACCATTATGGTCAGAACAACATCCAGAAAGCTGGTGGCAAGCTGCTTGCCAGGGAATCGCATCCCTCAAACAACACTATCCAAAAGCATTTGCAGCAATCAAAGTGATTGGCCTTTCCGGACAACAACATGGCGCCACGTTATTGGATGCGCATGGCCAAGTGTTGCGTCCCGCTATTTTGTGGAATGATGGACGAGCATGGCAAGAATGTGAAGAAATCTCTGCAAACATTCCGCACTATTCTACTATCATAGGCGCGCGCATGATGCCTGGTTTTACTGCACCGAAAATAGCATGGATTGCAAAACACGAACCTCATATTTTTAAACAAATTGCCAAAATAATCTTACCCAAAGATTATTTACGTTACAAAATAACACACGCTTACGCTACTGATATGTCAGATGCATCCGGTACGGGCTGGTTAGACATTGCAAAACGCACATGGTCAGAAGAAATGTTAGCTGCATCCAATTTGACACGATCACACATGCCAGCACTATTCGAAGGATCAGATATAACAGGTACTATCAGCAAAGAAATGGCCGCCGATTGGGGTCTTTCACTTTCCACACAAATTGTAGGTGGTGGCGGCGATAATCCAGCTGCTGCAATCAGCATGAATGTCATTGAAACAGGCAGCGCATTTTTATCATTAGGTACATCAGGCGTTTATTTTGTTGCAAGTGATAGTTACAAAACAAATTCTGAAGGTGGAGTACACTCATTTTGCCATTGTTTACCCAACCGTTGGCATCATATGACGGTACATCTTTCTTCAGCCAGTTGTTTAAGTTGGTTAGCACAAACACTGAATGTGTCAGAAAAAGAATTGTTAATTGAAGCCGAACATGCTCCTTGCACCAAAGAAAATATTCTTTTTTTACCTTATCTTTCCGGCGAACGTTCGCCACACAATAATCCGCTTGCCCGTAGCGTATTTTTTGGGATCAGCCATAAAACCACACGCGCAGATTTAACGCGTGCCGTGCTAGAAGGCGTTGCTTTTGCATTTCTTGATGGACAAAACGCGATGTTGCGAGCCGGTATTGAAATAAAAAACGTATCTGTAGTCGGCGGCGGTGCACAAAGTTTATATTGGGGAAAAATAATCAGTTCAGTACTGAATCGCCCGCTGATTTACAGCAAAGATCGCACCCTGGGTGCAGCTCTCGGTGCAGCGCGTTTAGCATGGCTTGCTAAAGAAATAAATCACGCCTTCGCTATGCCCGCCATTGAAGCTGTCATTGAACCTGAAATACAATTAACTCATTTATATCAAGCAAAATATACTATATTTTGCGAATTATATAAATGTTTAAAAAATCTGTTTAATGTCACACTGTATTCTCAATCTGTCGAGGAAATGTATGCTTAATTATTTTGAACATATCCATCCGGTGCGCTATGAAGGACCCGAAAGTAAAAACCCGTTTGCTTATCGTTATTATGATGCAAAACGCAAAATATTAAATAAAACAATGGAAGAACATCTACGTCTTGCTATTTGTATGTGGCATACATTTTGTTGGACAGGACAAGATATTTTCGGTGAAGCAACCTTTGATCGCCCCTGGTTAATTGCAGATGATCCCATGCAACGTGCTGTTGATCGCTTGCATGCTGCATTTGAATTTATTGAAAAATTAAATTTAAAATTTTTCACCTTTCATGATCGCGACGTTGCACCAGAAGGAAGTAATCTACAGGAATTTAATAATAACCTGCAATATATCGCCGATAAAATGCAACAGGAAATGGAACGTACCGGCATAAAATTATTATGGGGTACAGCCAATTTAACACACCATCGTCGCTATATGGCAGGTGCTGCGACGAACCCTGATCCTGATGTATTTGCTTACACTGTTGCACAAGTGAAAAAAACATTTGATGTCACACATCAATTACAAGGTGACAATTACGTTTTATGGGGTGGACGAGAAGGTTACGACAGCTTGTTAAATACCGACATGAAACGTGAACAAGATCAATTGGCACGTTTTTTGACGTTGTTAGCGGATTACAAACACAAAGTAGGATTCAAAGGCACCTTACTTATTGAGCCTAAACCGTGCGAACCAGCAAAACATCAATATGATTTTGACACCGCTACTGTGTTTGCATTTTTGCAAAAATATCGATTAGAAAAAGAATTTAAAGTGAATATCGAAACCAATCATGCAACCTTAGCAGGACATAGCTTTCCTCACGAAGTCGCTTATGCTATTGCCAATGATATGTTTGGCAGTATCGATGCCAATCAAGGTGATCCGCAATTAGGTTGGGACACTGATCAATTTCCTTTGCATTTAACTGATACCACCATTGCGCTTTATTTGATTTTGCAACATGGCGGTTTTACGACAGGTGGTTTTAATTTTGATACCAAACTGCGTCGCCAAAGCATCGATTTGGATGATATGTTTCATGGACACATTGGCGGCATAGATAGTTTAGCGCGTGCTTTATTACTTGCAGTACACATGATTGAAGCAGGCGATCTACAGCATTTTGTTAAAGAACGTTATGCAAAGTGGAATTCTGCATTTGGCAAGGCCATTAGCGATAAACAAATGGATTTTGCAAAAATTGCAGAATTGAGTTTGGCAAAGAATTTAAATCCCAAACCTGTTTCCGGCCGACAGGAAATGTTGGAAAATAGAATAGCTTATTTGTAAAAAGGAAAATATATGAAACGAGCCTACAAAAAAATTCTTTTGATCACTGTCATTTTATTATTCCACTTACAAGCCATTGCGGCTGAAACTTATACCTTAGACCCTACACATACTTATGCAGCATGGCAGGTAAGCCATTTTGGTTTTTCGACCATCTCCGGCAAATTCATGGCAAAGGGAAAAATCCTATTTAATCCAGATCACCCTCAATATAGCAAAGTATACGTTACCTTAATCACAACCCACCCCAATACCGGCATCCAGCAGTTAGATGATACGCTAAGAAGCTCAAGTTTCCTGGATGTGCGACGCTATCCTAGCGCGAATTTTGTCAGCACCAAAGTCGTTATGACAGGCAAACAAACGGCTAAAGTGTTTGGCATTTTGACACTGCGAGGTGTTTCGCGTCCTGTCATGTTAAATGTTAAATTAACACGTTACGCCATTCATCCTTTTTTTAGAAAAAAAGCGCTTGGTATTGCAGCGAGTACCGTTGTACGACGATCCCATTTTGGTTTAGGCAAATATGCACCTGGTGTTGGCGATGAGGTACATATTGACATTCAAGCTGAAGCGTTGCGATAAAAATGATGCATCACATTATGCAATAGTCTCAGAGCCTGTCCCCATATTGTTTAATTAGGCGAAAAAGAAGGAGATCATGGATAAAATAAGACAAATTCGAGGAGAATATCTGGTTATATTTGACGAGAATTTGCCTTATTTTAGACTGATCTTTCTCCTTTTGCAGCCAGTTAAACAATATGGGGACAGGCTCTCAAAGCACGCGTAAAGCTTTTCAACGTCTTTGCGGCCATGCTGTATACCAAATCCCAGGCGAACAAACCGTTCCTCACGTTGATCAAAATGAACTTTCTGTTCAGCTGCATAACGCACCCTATATTGCGTCGATTTATCTTTTAATCTGAGTGCAAGCACATTCGAAGCAAAACCAGGATACTGTTCTCGTCGAGCCTTATCGAATATAACCATCTGATTATCAGGTTGTGTTGCCATTAACTGCAAAAAATAACCATGCAATGATTGCACATACCGATGCATCGACTGCACTGTTTCCCCTGCTCTTAAAATAGCATCCCACGTATTAATAAATATTTCGAGGGCAAAAACATTCGCTGGGGTTCCACCCAACCATTGCCATGCTTCATCATACAATAAATTACCCACATCATCTGTAGTACGCCCCATCGATAATCCCGACAAATAAGCACACCATCCGGTTTTCTTCGGATGAGTCAATAAACTTGCATGTTGCGGATGGATTAAAAACCCTAATCCTGATGTACTACGTCCGTGTTTAATAGCCGAACCCAACAAATAAATATTCGTACGGTTCTTTAATATTTCTCCCCACGATATAGGTACATTAAAAACCCCTTGAGTTGCATCAATGATAACTGGCACATCGGTTGGAATAGAATCTAAAATAGTGTTGATCTCATTCAATGTCATACTCATTTGCGAATTTGCCGTGACTTGTGAAAAAACAACTAGCTTTAATTTTTTGCCTATTTTTTGAATTGCATCGCAAAATACCTCTGCAATATTTAATGGAGCAGTATCAAGAGATATTTTAACAATATCCAATTTATGCTCTATTAAGCTAGATACTAATGCTCTATTGACAGTAAGAAATTCTTGCTGGGTTGTCAAAACCGTTGCATTAGTATCACGAGGTAATGCACTGAGCAAACGCTCCAATAATGCTGTAACATTTGCATCAACACTTACCGCAAAAAAACCATTCTCCGGAATAGCTAGTAGATTAAATAAAATTTTTTGCAACTGCGCCATTCGAACATTAAAAAAAACTTCCCAAGAATGATCCTGTAACTCTACAATACGCTGGGTTGTGTTAGTGACACTATCATTCAATAAAATCAATGGCACGCCAAAGCTATGCATCGTAAAACGCAAACCATGCAGATGTATATCAGGATGAAACCAACTCGCATAAGGTGAATTAGCTGTATCATTGGGTTCAAGCGGTCTTAACTCTAATGAATCAAGTAAAGGTTCGTTTGCATGAATCGTTATGTTATATTTCCCAACAATCTTGCATTGATTTTTCACATGCGCAAAAATAGTATCGCCCACTACCTTTTCTTTGTTATGGTCTATTTTAATTATCGTTGCTTCTGGATGACGCGCATATTCTTGCCCTACATTGCCTACCGTACATAATAAAGAATCTTGTTTTAGTAAGGAATTTACTGCAAATGAAATTAATTTTTCAACAGGTAATCCTTGTGATCCTCTAATCATTCCGATTGTGTTAGCTGTCAACGTAAAATGGCGCAACCAAAAATCAGAAGAAGCTGCTTGCAATTCACGAATCGCAGATAATAATTGATTCAATAGAGGATCTGAAGAATGTTTTACAAGTGAATGGATTAATATAGATTGATCATGTAATTCGCGTGGTAAAGAAAAATGTAACTGAGTCATGGTCTGTTTTAATTGACGCAATTGCTTGGAATCACCGCCGGATGAACCTAATAATGCTTGCCGATACTCTGCGTAACTACCTGTATCCATTTTACTAAGTAGCATGATGTGCTGCGCTGCAATTTCCCACCATTGCTGCATGCGTTGCATTTGTGCGCGCAATAATACAACCTTCTGATATTCAGCAGGATCGAGCTTCATTTGATTGGAAGAAAGATGTAATTGTTGTATATTTTGTTGTAATGCTTCACTGTAATCCAACATCACATTCATCGCTACTTCTAACATTTGATGAATGCCGCGAAAAAAAGGTTCGATGTGTGCATACTTTTGCTTAATCGCATCAATAGGCTGATCATTTGTAACAGATAAAATCAAAGAAAAATCCACTAAATTAGTCTGCAATATTTGCCAATAATGCATGGATTGATTCGATGAAAAAATAAGAGATGCGTGTTTTTTATTCCATTGGCACAACATTTTTTGAAATGCTTTTTTTTCATTTATTAAATGAACTTCATTAAATTGATTATCTAATGTAAAAACATTCTTTTTGTTTTTATTTAATTCTATATGTGATAATTTTTGAATAAATTTTTCTACATTACACTCCTTAATACTGATCTGCATGAATACATGAAATATCTCATGCCATTGATGTAAAATATTGCGTAATGATTTAATCCAATCTAATTTTTTATAAATATCAACCTGCTCTGGATGCTTGGGATGACAAAAAGAATTTAAAATAGCAAAACTTATTCCATCCAAAAAACCTAACGTGCGAATAATCTTAATGATATCCACAGGTAAATCCAAGTTACCTGACAAAACATGGATATCTTGATTGAGCGCTTGAAATAGTTCATCAAGATAAGCCCACCGATGATATAAATTGAAAGTCGAAGCCGTCAGATTTTTATTATTCATATTTTTATAACTATTCCAAATGTATTTTTATTATCATCATTAAAAAGAAGATCCTGTTTACTCTGCTTTTTGTCCTTAAAATAAGATATACTAATGGAAGAAATAAACTTAAGGGAATAACATTATGCCAGCAGCACTTCGTTTTGCAATCGTCATTTTACTCTTCATCCTATCTGGATCAACTATAGCAAGCAACGTTAGCTTTTTGGATTATTCCGCAACATTTTATTTTCAAGGGCAAGACCAAGCCATGATGCTAGCAAACGCAATGGATGCCTTAAATCGTTATCCTGATGGTAAAAAAGCTTCCTGGAAAAACCCCAAAACAGGCACTTTTGGATATGCAATCCCTTCCAATACCCGGAACCAAAACGGCATGCGTTGTCGTAATTTAAAGATATTTAATAATGCACATAACGTAGCAGGCGAAGCGACTTACACTTTCTGTAAATTTGGCAAAGAATGGAAAATACCAGGCTAGCCGGCAATCCTTACTCACTCACCTTACGCAGAATAAGCTTAAG